>JACCSL010000035.1 GCA_013812995.1 Ardenticatenales bacterium
GTAGTGTGGGACGCATCCAGATTTTCGATGATTATGCCCACCATCCGACGGAGATTCGGGCGACGCTCGCCGGGGCGCGGGAGCAGTTCGGGGAACGCCCGCTGTGGGTGATTTTCCAACCGCATACCTTCAGCCGGATCGCGGCGCTCCACGAGGAGTTTGCGACGGCCTTCAGCGCAGCAGACCGCGTGATCGTCAGCGATGTTTACGCCGCGCGCGAGCAGGGCGACGCCGCCGCCACGGGGCGCGCGCTGGCCGAGGCCATTGTCGGGCCGGAGGCGCTCTATCAAGCAACTCAGCATGATATTCTGCGCTACTTGCTAGATGCCCTACCCGATGATGTAATCGTTCTTACCCTTGGCGCGGGCGACATTACCAGCCTTGGTCCCCGCCTGCGTCGCGCACTCGAAGAGCATCAAAGCAACTATTCTCAGGAAATGCGCGAATGAAGCCATCTGCACCGCTCAAGAAAGATACAGTGGTCCGTCTTCTCCTTGCGGGCGAGATGGGACCGGGCAAAGTGTTGCAAGATGAGCCGATGGCGAAGCACACCTCCTTTCGCGTCGGTGGAACAGCGGATTGGATGCTGCGCGCCGAGGACGCCGACTCGCTGATCAAGGCCGTCTATGTGGCACGGCGCACCAATCTGCCCTACCGCATCATCGGGGCAGGCTCCAACATCCTGGTCTCGGACAAGGGCATCCGAGGGGTGGTGGTCTGGAACAAGGCCGACCATTATGAACTGATCGAGCACGCGCGCGGCTTCGTGCTGCTGGCGGAGACGGGTGTGATGCTGCCCAAGCTGGCCGGTGAGCTCGCCAAGAAGGGCGCGGCCGGGATGGAATGGGGGGTCGGAATTCCGGGAACCATCGGGGGTGCGGTCGTGCAAAACGCGGGCGCGTGGGGGCAGGAGATGAAGGATCGTCTGCTCTCGATGGAGTACATCATGCCCGCCAACGACATAGTGAAAACCGCACCCGCCAGTATGCTGGGGCTGCGCTATCGGGGCTCGAATATCCTGGACGTGCAGCCCGAGCAGCGCCCCATCATCGTGCGCGCGTGGATTCGCCTGGACCGCGAGGAACCCGAGGTCGTGGTAGCGCGCACGGCGGAGTATGTTGCTGAACGCACCGCGAGCCAGCCCCGCTCCCCCAGTGGTGGAAGCACCTTCCGCAACCCGCCTGACGATTACGCGGGGCGACTGCTGGAAGAAGCAGGGCTGAAAGGCCATCGCATCGGCAATGCCCACTTCAGCGAGAAGCACGCCAACTTCATCGTCAACGATGGCAATGCCTCGGCGTGGGATATCCAGGAATTGATGGATCTGGGGCAGGCAACGGTGCTGGAGAAGTTCGGCATCCACCTGGAACCCGAGATCGAACTGGTCGGGGATTGGGAGCCGGATCAGCCCGAGGATGAAGGCAACGACTCCGACGAGGGAAGCAGCAATGCGTAATTGCTCTGAGCAAGCAGGGAGAGTCACGCCATGACTCCTCCGAAACGAGGTCGTCTCCAGCGTTTCAGCCAGCAACTCACCTTTGGCAAGATTTCGCTGGGCCCCTCCCGTCGCGCGCGGCGCTCCCGCCGCCTGAAACTCTACGAGGAGCAGGCAGCGGGGGAAGGGGAGTCCAGCGTCACGCTGCTGGAGGCGTTCAAACGGTGGTGGGTGCGCGTTGTGAGTTTCCTGCTCGTGGTAGTGCTGCTCTACCTCGCCTTCGGAACCTCCTGGTTCTACATCTATGATGCGGATGTCGTCGGGGCGCGGCTCCTGAGCAAGGAGGAGCTGTATCATCGCTCCAATCTGGAAGCCTGGAGCATCTTCTGGCTGAACCCCCAGGTAGTGGCGCAACGAATCGAGGAAGAGCCAATCGTGGCCCATGCCGAGGTCTCGGCAATGTTGCCCAACGTGGTGACGATCCGGGTGCAGGAGCGCGTACCGCTTGCGGTCTGGCAGACGGGCGATCAGAGTCTCTATGTGGACGGTGAGGGCGTGCTCTTCGGGCTGCGGGGCGATGCCAGTCAGATGCTCGTCATCCGGGACATGCGCGATGCGCCGGTGGAGAGTGGACAGCATGTGGATGAAGTCGTCGTGCGTACCGCCTGGGAACTGTCCCAGATCATTCCCGAGCGCCGCGCCTTCGACTGGGAACCAGGGGTGGGGCTCTCCTTTGTAACAGATGAGGGGTGGCGGGTGACCTTCGGCGACCACACGCGCCTGGCCGCGAAAGTTGCCGCCTATCATGCCTTTAAGGCACAGATCAAATCGGAGACAAAAATCCTACTGCTCGATTTGAGCGTCCCGGAACATCCTTACTACAGGGTCAGTCCCTGACCCTCCGTTCTTGGTTCCTAGCCAGGATGTTGTAGAATCATGCCCCTTGGCGTAGGGAAAAGGGCGCGAAGGTACGGTTTATGGGCATCGTCGTCACAGGTTTAGATATAGGTACCACCAAGATTGCCTGTCTGGTGGGCGAGCTGGATGATCAGCATCGGATGCGAATCATTGGCGTCGGCATCGTCCCGTCCAAAGGCATCAAAAAGGGTGTTATCGTCAATGTTGACGAGGCCACAGAGGCCATTCAGCGGGCTGTCGAGAAGGCAGAGCGCACCTCTGGTCAGCAGATTCGTGAGGCGTATGTCGGCGTCGCAGGGAGTCATATCTCTGCGGTGAACAGTCGCGGGACCGTGGCGATCAATCGTCCTAGCCACCACATTGAGCCCGACGATGTGCGCCGCGCCCTGGAAGCCGCGCGCACCATCGCGATTCCCCACTCGCAGGAAGTCATCCACGTTGTCCCGCGCGGCTACTGGCTGGACGGGAGCAACGGGGTGAGAAACCCAGTAGGGCTACATGGCTATCGGCTGGAGGTCGAGGCGCACGTCGTCACCGCTGCGGCGACCGCCCTCCAGACCTACGAGAAATGCTGCGAGGGGGCGGGGGTGGCGGTGCGGGCCTTCGTTCTGGAGCCGCTCGCGAGTGGCGAGGCGGTCCTGCATGAGGACGAGAAGGAACTAGGGGTCGTCCTGGTGGATATCGGCGGCGGGACCACAGATATTTCGGTCTTCTTGGAAAGCTCGGTCTGGCACACCGTTTCGCTCCCGGTTGGGGGCCACCATCTCACCCACGACCTAGCGGTGGGGCTGCAATGCCCGCTCGGCGTCGCGGAAGAGATCAAGAAGCGCTTTGGCTACGCGGCAGTGCGGGGCGTCGTTGACGATTCCTTTATTGATATTTCCCACTTCGGGGATGAGCCGTTCCGGGACGTCAGCCGCAGGGATGTGGCGGAGATTCTGGAGCATCGTGTCCTTGACATCTTCGATCTCATTCTGCGCGAGATGAAGCGAAGTGGCTACGACGGTTTGCTACCAGCGGGGCTGGTCTTCTGCGGGGGCTCCTCGCAGTTGGCCGGGCTCAAGGAAGCAGGGCGAGACTTTTTCTCCCTTCCGGTGCGCGTGGCCGCACCCCAGGGGCTCAGCGGGCTGGTCGATGTGTTGGGCAACCCGGCCTACGCCACCAGCGTTGGCCTGTTGGAGTGGGGGCTCCACCAGGATCAAATCCAGGGTCGCATGAAGCGGGCCCCCGGAGGAGAGAGCGCATCCTCCCAGTGGGTGAGCCGAATTCGTGAGTGGCTTGCCACCCTATTACCAGGCTAGGAGGTTGTATGGGGTTTAGAAAATCATGAAAGCTCATCCACTTTATCAAAAACTGCAAAAAAACCTGCCGGATGAACAGGAGCTCCCTGCCGAGCGGGATCCCATCCAGACGTACCCACAAAACACCGGATCGACTCAATCGCTCACTCACTCCAGGAGGAAAGATATGTACAACAACCGGCGTGACTCTCGGGACTCCTCGCACCACATCGACGTCGAAAATATCGCGGCCATCAAGGTCATCGGCGTTGGCGGCGGGGGCTCCAATGCGGTCAATCGCATGATCGCGGAGGGCATCAGCGGCGTGGAATTCATCGCCGTCAATACCGATGCCCAGGCCCTGCTTCTCTCGCAGGCTCCCCAGCGGATGCGCATCGGCGACAAGCTAACGCGTGGCCTGGGTGCCGGCGGCAATCCCGAGGTGGGGGCCAAGGCCGCCGAGGAGAGCATCGACGAGCTGCGCGACGCGCTGCGCGGGGCCGACATGGTCTTCATCACCGCAGGGCTGGGTGGCGGCACGGGCACCCTGGCCTCCTCCATCGTGGCACGTGTCGCTCGCGAGGAAGGCGCGCTGACCATCGGCGTCGTGACGCGTCCCTTCGGCTTTGAGGGCAACCGCCGCGCCGAGAACGCGCGCATGGGCCTGACCGCTCTCCAGGAAGAAGTGGATACGCTCATCGTGATCCCCAACGACCGCCTGCTCCAGATCGTGGACAAGCGCGTTTCCATGCAGGATGCCTTCAAGACCGCAGACGATGTGCTGCGCCAGGGTATCCAGGGCATCTCGGAGCTGATCACCAAGCCGGGTCTCATCAACCTGGACTTCGCGGACGTGCGCTCCATCATGAGCCAGGGCGGAGCCGCCCTCATGGCCGTGGGTGTTGGCCGAGGCGACAATCGCGCCGCCGACGCGGCCAACGCGGCCATCTCCAGCCCGCTGCTGGACATCACCATCGATGGGGCGCGAGGCGTGCTCTTCAACATCACGGGTGGCCCGGACCTGAGCCTCTTCGAGGTCAACGAGGCGGCGGAGATCATCCGTGGCACGACGGACCCCAACGCCAACATTATCTTCGGTGCGGTCATCGACCCGAACATGGGCGACGAGCTGCACATCACCGTCATCGCGACGGGCTTCGACCAGCAGGCACGACAGGCCGCCGCAGCGACGCCCCGCGCCGCCAGCCAGGGTCGCTCCGTTCCCGCCCAGCCCTATAGCAGCGCGCGGCAGTCTGCCCCTCCCGCCCAGCAGCCCGCCCAATCCCAGGCCAGCCAGCCGCAGCAACAGCAGCCCGCCAACACCACCCCTCCGACCCCTCCCAATGGCGCGCGGCTGCACGAGAAGGTCAAGGAATTCCCCATCCGCAACTTTGATCGAGAAGATTTGGACATCCCCGCCTTCCTGCGCCGTCGCTAAGACCCCCGAGCGCAAAAAGAGGTGGCTCCAGCACTGGAGCCACCTCTTTCTTTTGGATGAGTGCTACTCCGGCCAGGTGATGCGGTAGACCTTCACCGGCCCGTAGACCCCATTCTCGAATTCGGTCACCACGGTTGCCTGCTTCGCCAGGAATGCCTCTAGCTCTGTTTGGGAGAGATGGAGTTGATCGGCGTAGGGAGAGTTCGCTGGGATATCCTGGATAAACTCCTGAGCAGACACATCCATCACAAAAATATCGGGTTTGAACTGTTCCATCGCCTCCGCCAGCGTGGAGTCGGGGTCATAGTGGTGATAATAGACCAGTGCCTCCCAGGGATAGTAGGGATGGTCATAGAGTTCCAGCCAGTAGGTCTGAGGCCCGATGATCCTGTCCCCCTCTCTGACGGCCTGGTTGACCCCCTGCTGCGCGGCCTGATACGAGGGATAGCCATTGATGAGGGAGGCAAAGGCAATCATCGCGAGGCAATGAAAGCCCACCATTGCCCCGGTTACCAGCCGCCCCATGTAATCCCGCCAGCCCCCCCACCAGGGTTGGTAAAAGAGTCGCATCGCGAAAAGGACCGCCATCATCTCAATCATCGGGGAGGAGAGCAGAGAGTAAAAGGCAAACTTGTTGCGAACGAGAAGGGTATGGCTCAGGAAGGTCGCGATTACCAGCACCAAAAGCGTCTTGTCCATGTCGGAGCGCCGGGTGATCGCGAGGCCAACGCCTGCCGCCGCGAGAATCAGGAGCGTCATCGCACGGTAGTCTCGCAGCAACGCGTCGCGCATGTTAGAAAAGGCTTGCAGGATGATCGCGGGGTCGCCCGTGAGAAGCGGGGGGATATGGGTCGAGGCATAGTTGAGCGCCATCGTCTTGAAATAGGTGTCGGGATTGGGCAGGATGTGAAGGAAGCCAAAGAGAAGAAGGCCCGCTATCCCACCCGCCGCGAAGGCCCAGAAGGCGCGGCTGCGAAAGATGGCCCACCGTTCATGCCAGAGATAAAGCGCGACGATGGGTGGTCCCAGAACCACACCATGCGGGTGGCAATGGTAGGCCAGGCCAAGGCAGAGCCCGGAGAGGAAGGCGACCCATACTTTGGAACCAGGGTTATTGAAATACAGGGCCAGCGCCAGGTATCCAAAGGTGGCACTCTCGATGTCGGTGCGGGCAATATGCGCTACCTGGAGAAAACTCGCTGAGAGAGTGACGAGCCCCACCGTCCACACCGCAAAGCGTCGGTCTGCCAGGCGCACGGCAGTGGCATAGAGCGCCCCGAGGAAAACGAGGCCGAAGAAAAGCGAGGCCAGCCGCATCGCCAGTAGGCTAGGGGCAGAAGAGAAACGTAGAAAGAAGGATCTTAGAAAAATGGGCAGGCCGGGCAATACGGTCCAATAGCCCTCATAGTAATCAAAGATGCCTCGATCCAGATCACCAAACACCCGACCTGTTTGGATGTATCCCCAGGTACGTGAGGTGTACCACACCTCGTCGACAAAGGGCGCGGGAAAACGCATGAGCGTCCACAGGTGGAGGGCGAGAAGGGAGAGAAAGAGGACACTGGTGATGACAGCGTCCCTCTTCATAACGATTTTCAGGGGTGACATGAGGCTCCTTGATGACTCAACTACATCCAGGTGAAGGACGGCTAGAATCTACTGTATCATCCATCGGCGGCGCAAACTGTTCCTTTCGGGCCTCTTGTGGTAACTCTATCTATCTTCTTTTCCCAAAACACCCTGAACCGCCTCCATGAACTCACCAACTCTCTCTATCGTTATTCCTGTCTACAACAGCGAAGCCTCGCTGCCACCGCTCATTGAGCAACTGAGCGCCCTTTTGCCTGAGTTGACAGAGCACTTTGAGATTATTCTTGTCAATGATGGGAGCCGGGATGGGAGCTGGGGGGTGATGGAATCCCTCGCCCGGCAGTATGAGGCGGTATGCGCTATCAATCTGATGCGTAACTATGGGCAGCACAATGCCCTCCTGTGCGGAATACGCGTCGCACAGTACGAGGTAATCGTCACGATGGATGATGACCTCCAGCATCCTCCCGAAGAGATAGTTCCCCTGCTACAGAAGCTTGACGAGGGCTATGATGTGGTCTACGGGACACCGCAGCAGCAGCAACATGGCTTCTGGCGTGACATGGCCTCGCAGATGACCAAGCTGGCCCTGCAAAGCTCGATGGGGGCCGAAACGGCCCGCAAGGTCAGCGCCTTCCGTGTGTTCCGAACCCAGGTACGCAATGCCTTTACCACCTACCAGAGCCCCTTTGTCTCTATCGACGTTCTCCTGACCTGGGCGACCACGCGCTTTACCTCGGTTATCGTGCGCCACGAGCCGCGCCGTCTGGGAGAGTCCAACTATACTTTTAGCAAACTCGTACGCCACGCTGTCACGATGATGACCGGGTTCAGTGTTTTGCCCCTCCAACTCGCCAGTTTGATTGGATTCTTCTTCACGTTGATTGGCTTTATCATCCTGTTGTATGTGGTAGGTGGGTATCTCCTGCGCGGGTACAGTGTGCCGGGCTTTCCCTTCCTGGCCTCCATCATCGCCATTTTCTCCGGGGCGCAGCTCTTTGCTCTGGGAATCATCGGTGAGTACCTGGCCCGGATGCACTTCCGGATGATGGAGAAACCCCCCTACGTGGTGCGGACCATCCTTGGCAAAGACAATCCTTAACTCTCCAGAGGAATCCCGATGAATCCTTCCTTGCCACCCCGGCAGCACTATGCAGACCCGCTCACGCGCTTCCTGCATCGCCTCGTGGCGCACCCGTGGGTCTACGACCAGGTACAGATCGCGGCGGGCGCGCGCACGACAACGCAGCACCTCGCCGCCCAGGTCGCGTTGCTCTCCGGAGCCTCGCTCGTGCTTGATGTGGGCGGGGGAACGGGCCTCTACCGGGGCCTATGGCCCGAGTCGTGCGCCTATCTCGCCACGGACCTGGATATCGAGAAGCTGGTTGGCTTCCGCGCCAAGTATCCCAATGACCCCGCGCTGCTGGCCGATGCCTCGGCGCTGCCACTGGCGGCGGGGAGTGTGGATGTGGTTCTCTGCACCTTTGTCTCGCATCACCTGCCGGATAGCGTCCTGGCGGCCTTCTTGGCCGAGAGCAGGCGCGTCTTGCGGCGTGGTGGGGTGTTCCTCTTCATGGATGCGCTCTGGGTTCCCAGCCGCTGGCCGGGTCGCCTCCTGTGGCGCTTCGATAGAGGCTCCTTCCCCCGAACAGCGACGATGCTCACGGAAGTCATTGCAGAGCATTATACATTGCGCCACCAGGAGCGGTTCGCGGTGTGGCACGAATACATGCTGCTCGTTGGTCGCAAGGAGTCAGCTTGAGGATGAATCAGGAACCGCTCTGCCATTATCTGGCGTGGGATTCGGACTTTTTCGGCTACCGCATCGCTCGCCTCTCAGGGGGGCGGGTCAGCCAGGAACGGATGGTGGCGGTCATGCAGTGGTGCCAGGAGGAGACGATTGATTGCCTCTATTTCCTTGCTGAGTCCGATGATCAGGAGAGCGTGCGGGTAGCGGAGAATCACCGTTTCCGGCTGGTCGATGTCCGGCTCACGCTTGAGAAAAGCGCCCTGTCCCAGAGCAGCGCGCCGGACGACGCGATACGCTTTGTCGTCCCGGCGGATATTCCTGCTCTTCGCCAATTAGCCCGCACGAGCCATCGCGATTCGCGCTTCTACTACGATCCTCATTTCTCCGAGGTTCAGTGCGCGGCCCTCTACGACACCTGGATCGAGAAGAGTTGCCAGGGCTATGCCGAGGCGGTGCTGGTCGCCGGGCCTGTGGCTCAGCCGGTAGGGTACCTCTCCTGCCATCTCTTGCCCTCCGGCGAGAGTAGCATCGGGCTGATCGCCATCGGGGCGACAGCGCAGGGGCAGGGACTGGGGCAGCGGCTCGTCCATGCGGCGGTGGCATGGGTCGCGGCGCAGGGACCCTCAACGATCAGCGTTGTCACGCAGGGGCGCAACCTTCGGGCGCAACGCCTCTACCAGAGATGCGGCTTTCTCCCCAGGTCGCTCCAGCTCTGGTATCACTGGTGGTCCCCTACTTTTCAGCCAACGAGCGGAAACGAGTCACCATGAGCAGCCACACCATTCCCTTCAACCGCGTCTCCTGTGCCGGGAACGAGTTTCGCTATATCGCGGACGCCATCCAGCGGGGGCATATCTCGGGGGATGGTTTTTATACGAAGCAGTGTCACACCTTCCTGGAGCAGCAGTTGGGCGTCCCGAAGGCGCTGCTGACGACCTCCTGCACCCACGCGCTGGAAATGAGCGCGCTGCTGCTGGACATCCAGCCCGGCGATGAGGTGATTATCCCCGCCTTCACCTTTGTCTCGACGGTGAATGCCTTCGTTCTGCGCGGCGCGCAACCCGTCTTCATCGACATTCGCCCCGACACGCTCAACCTGGATGAGCGGCTGCTCGCGTCGAAGATCACGCCCCGCACGCGGGCCATCGTGCCCGTCCACTACGCGGGGGTCGGCTGCGAGATGGACGTCATCATGGAGATCGCCGCACAGCATGGGCTCGCCGTGGTGGAGGACAACGCACACGGCCTGCTCGGCAAATACCAGGGCCGCTACCTTGGCACCTTCGGCGCGCTGGCAACGCAGAGCTTCCACGAGACCAAAAATTTCTCCTGCGGGGAGGGTGGCGCGCTGCTCATCAATGACCCCGCGTATATGGAACGGGCAGAGATTCTGCGCGAGAAGGGCACCAACCGCAGCCGCTTCTTCCGGGGGCAGGTGGACAAGTACACCTGGGTGGACCTCGGCTCCAGCTATCTCCCCTCCGACATGCTCGCGGCTTTCTTGTATGCCCAGCTAGAGGCACACGAGAGCATCCAGCAGAAACGGGCGCGCATCTGGCAGCACTATGACACGCAACTCCAGAGTTGGGCAGATGAGATGAAGGTACAGCAGCCTACCGTGCCAGCGCACTGCGAGCAGGCGTACCACATGTACTATCTCCTGCTGCCCTCGCTGGCGGCGCGGCAGAGCCTCATCGCGCACCTGAAGGAACGCAGCATCCTCAGTGTTTTCCACTACCTGCCCCTGCACCTCTCCGAGATGGGGCAAAAGCTGGGCGGGCAGCCGGGCGACTGCCCCGTGACCGAGGACATCAGTGATCGCCTGCTGCGCCTCCCCTTCTACACCGAGTTGACCGAGGACGAGCAGGCGCAGGTAGTGGCAGCGGTCCAGGCATGGGAGTGGCTATAATGGCTACCAACCTTAAAATTTCTGCATTTCAGCAATGCCCTAGGCACCGACTTCTGCCCTGCTTATCCACAGGAAATCCCCAGGGACTCTTCTGGGTTCCCGCGTAAGCCGCCTTATCTGCCCACAACTTTTCCACCGTTTCCCACCTTTTCCATGCACTTATCCACACCACTAGATATAGGACGGCCTCAAATACTCAGGCAAAATTACCCTTGCCAACCCTCAAACCTTTTGTTATACTCCCTTAAAGAAAGATAGCACATCTAGTGTGGGCTCCGAACAACCTCCCCCATATCT
>JACCSL010000056.1 GCA_013812995.1 Ardenticatenales bacterium
TGTCAGAGAGCAGGGTGCATACGTTCGCCAGCGGGGAAAGCGATTGATCGTCACCAAGGATCGCAAGGTGATCGAGGACATTCCCCTGATCCATGTCGATCAGGTGGTCATTGAGGGCAATGTCCAGGTGACGGTCCCAGCGCTGGTGATGTTGATAAACGAGGGAATTGATGTGGTGTTCTTTTCCTCTCACGGGCGCTACCGATTCAGGGTGGAAAGTGATGGCTCTCGGCACCCTGTCTTACGGCACACCCAATTCTACCGAATGGGGGACGAGGCGTTTGTGCTGGAGGTGGCACGCGCCATTGTCCTGGGCAAGCTTGCGAACCAACGCACGCTGCTTCAACGGCAAGCTCAACATGGGAGCTACGCACTTCAGCAGGGCATTGAAGGCATCGCCCAGACGATGATAGGCGCGCAACAGGCGGACGATCTGGAGGTGCTACGGGGGTACGAGGGTCGAGCGGGGGCGTACTATTTCGCTGCGTGGCGCGAACTGATGCCGCCAGGCTTTGCTTTTCACGGACGTGCGTTCCATCCTTCCCCGGACCCGATCAACGCGCTGCTCAGCTTCGCTTATACCGTGATGGACAAGGATATTGGCGGTGCCATCCGCAAAGCGCAGCTAGACCCGTACCTCGGTTTCTTCCACGCCCTCCAACAAGGGCGGCTTTCCCTGGTGCTGGACCTGAAAGAAGAGTTTCGCCCTATTCTGATCGACAGCATGGTGCTGGGGCTCTTACATCGGGGCGAGATTCGGCCTGCGGACTTCGAGTGGACGGGGAATGAGCAGCGTCCCGTCGTACTCAGTGAGGGCGCGCGCACGCTAGTCCTTGAGCGGTACGAGGAGCGCCTCCAGACAGGCATCGTCCACCCTCCGACCGGGGACAACACGACCTATCGGGGACTCATCGAGCGCCAGGCACTGCTGCTACGGCAGGTCATTCTGGGTGAAGCGACGGGTTATGTGCCGATGGTGTGGCGCTAGGGGAACGGAGCAAGGATAGGCAGAAATGAAGGATGGATAGGCAGAAATGAAGGGTGACGAAGCGAAGAAAGGATAAGGAGAGCGAATGTGGTGGCGGAAAGCGGTGATGGTGCCAAAGGTGTGGGTGGTGCAGTCCGATGGGGCGCTTGCCCCCGATGGTTCGGCGACGGGGCTGGGGGTGGTGGTGCGAGAAGAGGGTGGGCAGATCGTGCGCTGGATCGCGCGGCGCGTGCCCACCCTCACCAGCAATGCCGCCGAATACGCTGCCCTCTGTCTGGCGCTGGAGAGCCTGGCAGCGGAGCCCGCTCCGATCCTACACCTCTACAGTGATAGCGAGGTGATGATCAACCAGATGCGCGGGCGCTTCGCGGTGCATAGCCAGGCGTTGCGCTCGTGGCACCAGCGTGCCTGCCAACTCGCACGGCATTATCCTCTCGTCACCTATACCCATATTCCTCGCGGACGGAACCAATTGGCGGATGCGCTCGCGACCGAGGCGCTCCTGGCCGCCCTTCCCGTCCCGCAGGAGCATTGAGAGGAGAGATCATGTTCGTCGTAGTGAGTTACGATATTTCTGACGACCGACGGCGCTTGAAGGTCCTGAATACCATGAAGGATTTTGGCAAGCGCGTGCAGTATAGTGTTTTTGAGTGCGTGCTGAATGATCCACAACTAACGCGCCTCCAGGAGCGGCTTGGCTACCTGATCGAGCCACAGGAAGACAAGGTGCATTTCTACTACCTGTGCGAGAAATGTGTCCAGAAGATGGAACGGCTGCGCGGGGCGCGTGAGCCGGTGCTACGCCCCTACTACATCATCGGACGGGGGGAGCCGTCATAGCGCTTGCTCCAGTTGGCCGATGTTATCTACGCGGAAGATGAGAACACGCTGTGCCTCGTGGCAGTAGGCGATGAGGTACGGCACGGAACCGAGGGTGTCGAGACGATGAGGCTCCACGCGGCGCTGAGAGGGTAGACCCCGGCCCAGCACCCAGTACTGCATCTCCAGCGTCCATTCCTCGCGGATGGCTTCCTCCAGGAGCGGGAGCGACTGTGCCAGAGGCATCCCGGCACCAGGTTGGTGTCGGGGTGCCCATCCTTCCATCGCATAGGTCAGATCAGCCAGCAGGTCATCCGCCACCTGTTGCACCAGGGTTCGTTTTCCCTCGTCCAGCGCGGCTGCCAAATGTGAGAGCAGGGTAGCAGGCATGGGCAGGGGGAGAGAAACCCATTCCTGGAGGGCCTGGTAGAGCTGGCAGGCCAGGAGCAGATAGGTCGCGGCATCGCTCTCGCCCGCGAGATGAGCAAGGGGCAAGGGCTCCGGGAGTGCTTCGGGCGGGGGCAGATGAATCCCCTTGCGCTGAAGCGCCTTGCAGAGGGAACCCACATTTGCCTCTGGCACCTCCACCACGCGGGGGCTATAGGTTTGCCCTAGATGACGACGTACACTCGAATGGGTGGTCAGCCGCTTCATCTCATCACTGCTCCTGGTTTCGAGCAGGACCGTCCTGTGCAGGCGCGTGGAAAGCGTATCCGCCATGAAGGCTTGGATGTGCTGACTCTGGGCCTCTGTCAGCCTATAGCCCGTGGCCTCGTCCAACAGGTACAGGATCGCATTGGGGGTGAGATGGCGCAGGGCTGCCACCACACTTTGCTGCGTGAGCTGGTAGAGCCGTCCATCTTCGTCCCAGCCACGCCACTCCGCCATAGCCTCCAGTTGAACCAATGGCGCAGCAGAGAGGGAAAGCGGGACGAATAACGTCAGATCCTCTGCGACTTCCACCCCTTCTCTATGCTCCTCCGGGAACGGATACGTGCCTTTCCCCGTAAGCAACCAGTGGCCGAGCGGTGTCACCCCAAAGGTTGCTTTCTCTTCCTCCTCCCAGACTTCAACCAGCTGGCACCACGCGAGCGGTTCGGTTAGCATCTCAGTCAAAAAAGCCATTGCCCGGTCCTCGCCCACCTCGGCCTCCCAGAAGGTGGTGATGTCCCAGAAAGCCGGATCCTGCCGCATGACCTGGCCCATAAAAGCGGCCAAGTCATAGCGCTGATGGCTCTCTGCGTCCGCGAGATGGTGTAGCAGGCGAGCCATGAGATGGGGAGGCTCGGGTTGCTCGTGCCCTGGTAACTGATAGCGTTGCCAGAGGGCGGGTGGCACGCGCTGCCACGCCTCCCAGACTCTCTGGTAGCGCGTGGCCTGATCGGCATGAAGCCAGGCCCAGCCTTCCACACTGGGAAGAAGCTGTTTTCCCACCAGGCTTACCAACCCAGCCGCCTCGGCCAGAAAATGGAGCAAGGCCCAGTACTTTGCCTGCCGCTCGTGCTCCACCCCCGCCAGCGCCTGGGGAACACGCGTCCGCTGGTTGAGATCATGCAGGTAGCGCATGGCAACCCAACGCCCATAATGAGGGATGACACGCTCCCGATGCAGAAGGGAGAGGAAGAGAGTCAGGTCATCCAACAGAGAGGGTATCGATTGACCTGGAGATTCATCGGGGAGAGGAGATGGCTGGGGTAGTGCTTTTGGGGCCGGAAGGTGCCAGAGCAGTTCCACTGGGACATGAACCTCCTCGACCTCGCCTGGCTTTGGCACGCGTGGATGGCGAAAGATCAACCCGGAATACGCCAGGCGCTCGGACGTGGAGCGGGGAGCGCGCTCAGGATGGAGCGCCAACCCCTTGCGATGCGGCTGAATCGGACGAATATCCCCGAACCACTCCTGGAAAATATCCCAGGGCATCCGTCCCTCGGCTGCTACCAGAGTCTCCAGAGCACTACGTTCTTCCACAGATAAGCCACGCACCACACGGTCCAAATGGTGTGGCTTCGGCAACAGATCAGCCAGTTGACCCACCAGAGCATTCTTGCGAGGGCGCGCCTTGCCCCACTTCACATTGTGAGTCCAGGCGACAGCCATGAGTTCCCAGTAGGTCGCGCGATCCAGGTAGGTCGCCAATGATTGCATGAGATCCTCCGAGATTGAGCGGTGATGCAAAAAACCAAGAAAAACGTTATTCGCCGCACGAAAAATGAGCATACCGTAGAAAATGAGACAAATAGCCTCGTCAGCGCCCTTTTATATTTTGGTGAATCTACGCTATAATGGCAAAATCTACTGGTTTTACCCCCTTACTTCGGGAGATGCCCGCAAGCTCTTCAGGCGAGCGAGAAAAACGCCGAAAAACAGCGCATTTCCCCAATTTTGCCAGGCCGAACAAACGGCCGTCAGCACAGCACGAATCCCTGTAGAGGGATTGAAACC
>JACCSL010000077.1 GCA_013812995.1 Ardenticatenales bacterium
TGATCACGCATCCGGCCAGTACCACCCATCATTCCCTTCCCCACGCCCAGCGGCTGGCCTCGGGTATCTCCGATGGACTGGTACGGCTGGCGGTGGGGCTGGAGGACAGCCAGGATCTCATCACGGATCTGGCGCAGGCCATCGAGACCCGATGAGCCAGGCGGCCAGTCGCACCCTTGGTACCTGTGTCTATGTGACTCGTCGCGGGGCGGACGGATTGGAGGTGCTGATGATGTACCGCCACAAGGAGCCGAACCTGGGGCTCTGGGTGGCACCTGGGGGCAAGGTGGAGCTGGATGAGTCGCCGCGTGAGTGCGCCCTGCGCGAGCTGGAGGAAGAGACGGGGCTGCGCGGCACGCAGATTCTCTTCCGAGGATTGGTGACAGAGATTTCCCCCCTGGAGCACTGGCAGTGGCTCCTCTTCCTGTATGTGGTCACCGAGGCCGAGGGAGAGATACGCGAGGAGCTGCGAGAGGGACGACTACAGTGGATTCCCGTCGCGGAGCTGGCTAGCTTGCCCATTCCTCAGTCCGATGCGCTCTTTGGACCGGCCGTGTTGGACCTGGGGGCTCCGTTCTTCGAGGCTACAATGCTGTTTGATGCGGAGCTTCGGCTCGTTGAGGCTCGGGTTGTTGGGAACGGAGTGCGGCCTGCTTTGTGGTGGAGGATTTAGAGACGATGGCTGAGAAAACAACATCCCTGTCCGTCTGGCGACCCTCGGACCAGTGGACTTCCCTCTTTTCCCATACGCCGTACGCGCCCGCGCTCTGGGCGCTGCTTTTCACCCCCGACGAGACGCTGATGGCGAGCACCCGCTTTGGGGCCGAATGGCCCGCCCTGTCCGCCGAGCAGGTTGTCGCCGACCATATAGTAGGCTATCAGAGCACCGCCGGGCGGGCGAAGGAGCGGCTGGTTGCCCGCCTGGATCCCATTCGAAGTTTTACGGAGAGCTGGCGCGCTTTCTCTCTGACCCGCGCGTTGGCGCTGGCTATCGCTGGCCTTCCCGGCGAGTGGCCCCTGCGCTTCGATGCCAGCGCGGTCACGTTGGCCCAGGGGAGTCGCTACGCCGATCTGATGGCTGCTGCGGTGGCCGCCGCTGCTCGTCTCGGTACGGCTCCTCCCACCAACGATCAGGAGGCGCTGCATCTTCTCCTGGAGATGGTTCATGGGATGAACCCCGAATCCCCCCTTCGCGCTCCCCCCTTGCCCGAGAGTCGCTCTGCCTTCCTGCACTGGCCCCGCGAGGGCAAACTGGTGGACCGGGCGCTCCTGGGTGCCCCCGAGTATTGCCCCACGAGCCATGTGGAACAGATGACCCGCGCGCGCCATCAGTGGGAAGAGAGTTGGTAGCCGCGTCATCCCGTCCGTTTATGGCGTATGCTATACTCTGCCATACTGAGAAATTCAGGAGCATAAAGCTAGATGAAACAGCAATGGTACGGGGGAGACTTCGGCCTACAGGCGCGAATGCTCATCACGATGGGGCTGCTCGCGCTGCTCTACATGGCATTCATGGCGGCGATGTTCGCTGCTGGCTTCGATAGCATCTTCATCGTCATTCTGGCGATTGGAATGCTGGGGTTTCAGTACTTTTTTAGTGACAGACTGGTTCTCGCCTCGGCGGGGGCGCGCGAGGTGGAGCCGGGGCAGGCACCGGAATTGCACGCCGTCATCGACCGTCTGGTGCAGAGCGCGGACCTGCCCAAGCCCAAGGTTGCCATCATCGACTCGCCCATGCCGAACGCCTTTGCCACGGGGCGCAGCCCTGGCCATGCCGCTGTCGCCGTCACGCGCGGTTTGCTGGAAACGCTGACACCCCAGGAGTTGGAGGCCGTGCTGGCCCACGAGTTGGCCCACATCAAGAATCGCGACGTGATGGTGATGACCCTGGCCTCGTTTTTCGCAACGGTCGCGCAGTTCGTGTTGCGGGGCCAGATGTGGGGGGCGGGGGGGGGAAGGGGACGACGAAACAACGGAGGCGTCATGCTCTTCTTTCTGGTCGCCCTGGTCGTCTGGGCGCTGAGCTTCGTCCTCATTCGCGCCCTCTCCCGCTACCGCGAATTCTCGGCGGACCGGGGCGCGGCGCTGCTTACGGGGTCACCCGCCGCCCTACAGAGCGCGCTCCTCAAGGTGTCGAACTCCATGCAGCAGGTGCCGCAGCGGGACCTGCGCGAGATGCAGGGACTCAACGCGTTCTTCATCGTCCCGGCGCATGTTCAGAAGAGCATTATGGAACTTTTTAGCACCCACCCCAGCCTGGAGAAGCGAATCGCCTATCTGGACACGATTGCCAGCGAGATGGAGCACTAC
>JACCSL010000106.1 GCA_013812995.1 Ardenticatenales bacterium
CCATTTGATCCCACATATCACCTTTGATGCACCCTGGCTGCTCGCGCTGCTGCGCTATTGGCAGCACGCCAATCACCGCGCTTATCGTTCCCATCGCAAGCGCCGTCTCGCTCTTCTCCAACAGCGCAAGCCGCTTGCGTTGTAGTACTAAGATCGCTGGTACGACCTACACGCCCACGCGCTACTACTATGCGGGGGCGCAGCGCCTGGCGTTGCGCGTGGGGAGCGCCGCCGCCGAGTGGCTCGTGGGCGACCACCTGGGGTCGACCAGCGTCACAATGGCCGCGAATGGCACCTTGAAGGCGGAGTTGCGCTATAAACCCTGGGGCCAGACCCGCTACGAGTTCGGGACCACCGCCACCCAGCGCCGCTATACCGGCCAGGTCCAGGATGCGGGCAGTGGGCTCTACTACTACAGCGCGCGCTACTATGACCCGGCGATGGGCAAGTTTATCCAGGCCGACACCCTGATTCCCGAGCCGGGCAACCCGCAGACCTTCAACCGCTATGCCTACGTGCATAACAATCCGGTGCGGTACAACGATCCCTCGGGACACTGTATCTTTGCCGGGGTAGATACCCCTTTCAGGGGTAGGTTTTTCATGCGGCGACCTAGTTTGGGCGTACCGCTGTCGTACGCGCACAGGGCGCGGGGGAGTCAGGGGAGCAGAGCTTCACGGGGATCCATCAAAAAACCTACCCCTGAAAGTGGGGGGGGAGTGGGCCGAGGTCACCAACAGTAGGCCCCTTTAGGGGAAACCGTCACGATTGGGGAGGTGGAGACCCCGGTGCAGGAACGGGGGAAGTCCGTCGTCCATACCCAGGCGTTGAGTTACTTTTCCCGCCTGACGGAGGCCGAGCGCTTTCTGGAACTGGCCCAGCCTGAACTGGTACGACGGCAGGTAGCGCAGGCCGAGCGGATTTCGGCGCTGGCAGATGGCGCGCGCTGGATTCAGCGCTTCTTTGACAACACTACCCCCAAGGCCACGCGCATTCTGGATTTTGCCCATGCGGCAGGCTATCTCGCCCAGGCAGCGGAAGCCTTCTGGCCGGAGCAGGCCAGCGCGCAGGAAGCGTGGTTTGTGGCGCAACGCCACGAGTTGAAAACGGGCAACCCGGCCCAGGTGATTGCCGCCTTGCACCAATTGTCCCTAGCGGCCCACGACCAGGCGCTGCCGGCTGACCGGCAGCGCGTGATTGCCACCGCGCACGACTACCTCAAGGCGCGCTTGCCGCTCATCCAATACGCGCAATTCCAAAAGGAAGGTCATCCGATTGGCTCGGGGGCCTCGGAAAGTGCCAACAAGCTCGTCGTGGAACGCCGCTTGAAAGGGGCTGAGATGCAGTGGGACCGCGCCAATGTCAATCCGATGCTCACCCTCACCAACACCGCCGCCAATGCGCGTTGGGCTGAAGTCTGGCCTGCCGCTGCCCAACAGCAGCGCGCCGACCGTCGGCAACGCCTGCTCGACCGTCATGCACTCCCACCTCCTGAACCTCCGCCTCCCCCGCCCCCACCGGAAAAAGCGCCCTACCGCCCCGCCAAGGATCATCCTTGGCGACGCAGCTTTATGCCAGCCTCTCGCGCACGTCAGGCGGCTTAAGCTCGACTTTATCCATCAGTAGGCCGAGGGTATCCATTTGGAAGTGGGCGGGGGGCTGAGTAGGGTAGGAGGGAGAGAAAGCCACTATCCTCCAAGGAGGACTCATGCTGCGCCTCCCGCAAGCGATCCAGCCCATCGTCAGTCAATTCGCGCGTCTCTTGAGCCAAGGGGTATGGGAACGGGCGGAGACCCTCCTGGTGGGAGCGATTCTGGCCCCTGGCAAACGTACCGTCACCTCGGCCTTGCGGGTGATGGGGTTGAGTCAGGAAGTCCATTTCCAAAATTACCATCGGGTGCTCAATCGCGCGCGCTGGTCGAGTTTGCAGATCGCCCAGGTACTATTGATGTTGCTGATCAACGCCTTCACCGATCCCAGCGAGCGGCTGGTGATCGGAATGGATGACACCATCGAACGGCGGCGCGGGGCAGAAATTGAGGCGCTCGGCGTTTATCGCGATCCGGTGCGCTCTAGCAAGTCACATTTTGTGAAGGCCAGCGGGCTGCGCTGGATTACGCTCATGCTGTTGGTGCCAATTCCGTGGGCCAAGCGCCTCTGGGCGTTGCCGTTTCTGAGCGCATTGGCTCCCTCCAAACGCTATTACCAGCCACAAGGGCGTGCCCCTAAAACGCTGATCGATTGGGTGCGGCAACTGTTGCTCCAACTGCGTCGCTGGTTGCCAGCGCGCGAGATCGTCGTGGTGGCCGATAGCAGCTATGCCGCCTTGGACTTGTTGGCAACAGGCGCTGGGCTGTCCAAGCCGATTACGATGATAACCCGCTTGCGCTTGGATGCGGCGCTCTATGATCCGGCTCCACCGCGCTTGTCCGCCACCGTCGGGCGACCCCGCCTGAAGGGTCAACGCCAAGCGACCTTGGCCCACCGACTGGCCGACCCGGAAACAGAATGGGAGCGCCTGATTGTCCCCTGGTATGGGGGCGACGAACGCCCGGTGGAGGTCGCAACTGGCACGGCGCTCTGGTATCATGCAGGCAAAACACCCGTGCCGATTCGTTGGGTGCTGATTCGTGACCCGTGGGGCATCTTCGCCTCCCAGGCCCTGCTCAGCACCGATCTGGCGCTCACCCCCGCCCAGATCATGACCTTTTTTGTGCAGCGCTGGTGTGTGGAGGTCACGTTCCAAGAGAGTCGCGCTCATCTGGGCATCGAAATGCAACGCCAGTGGTCCACCCTGGCGATTGCCCGCACCACCCCGGCTCTGTTGGGCTTATTTTCCATTGTGACGCTGTTCGCCCATGCCTTGCTCGACGGCCAGGACTTGCCCCCTCGGCAGGCCGCCTGGTACGACAAGCCGCTCGCCACCTTTTCCGATACCCTGGCCTTTGTCCGCTATCAACTCTGGCCGGTTTCCCTTTTTTCTATGTCTATGCCCAGACCCGACATTCACAATAGTCCCAGCGCCTTTGTTGTCCACCTCGCCGAGGTTCTGGCTTTCGCGGCTTAACGATGGATAAAGTCGAGCT
>JACCSL010000129.1 GCA_013812995.1 Ardenticatenales bacterium
GTGCCATAAAGATAACACGGTCAAGCAAAGGCGCTCAAGGGGGGTAGGCAGAGCAAAAATCAGAAAAAAGTACTATAGAGCCGCAATGCTCCTCACCTGAAACCAGGCAGGCTCCAGGTGAGGGCTAGGCATTATCTTACTTGTCCAGGCCGCGCAGCCCCTCGGGAATCCTAAGCTCATCGAAAAGGTCCGGGCTGAAGGCGGTTCCATAGGTCAGAACCGTCCAGCTGCCGCCCTCTTCCTGGAGAAAGATGGTGGTCGGCTCGAAAAGCAGCGTCAGCGCCAGCAGGCTAGCGGCGAGCGTGTGGCGCGTACGATTATACGTGTACCCACCTAATTTCCATCTCCTCCCGGTCGCCCAGCGCCTGCTTCAACTGCGCCACCAGCCCCGCTTCCATCCCATGCTCCTCGAACATCTCCAGCGTCACGCCATTGATGTAGTAGTCCCGGTCCTCGCTCGATTCTTCTTCGAGTTCTCCCTTGAGAAGCTGGAGTTGCTCCTCGGTGATCGTGCCCAGGTCGGCACCGGTTTCTTTATCAGTCAGTTGAATCATTGTTGTCCTCCGTTAGAAGAATGTAGGGGGCGCATGGTATCAATCAGGGAACGGAAAGGCAAAAGGCAAAGGGCAAAAGGCAAAAGTAAAGATGTTATTTGTGAGGTAGCTCAGTCTCTCTTGGATTTTCCTCTCCTCGTTGTCGTTACTCTTGCCGTTGCCGGTCATGTCGCCTTTTGCCCTTAAAACAAAAGCCGCCCGTCGGGCGGCTTTTGCAATCTCAGACTCAAGCGGTTTTGTTATCCGGGAGCGTGCCAGCGCTCGCTGCGAGAAAGCGCTGCTGGACCCATTGAAGCCACTCGTAGTCAGCCTGGGTGTGACGGTGGCTCGCTTCCAGGATCATAGTCCTCACAAATTCGTCGGAGTGCTTGAGTTCCTTCTGGAGGACAGCAAGCCGCTCCTTGTGGAGTGCGCTCTGTTGCTCAACCAGGTCAGGGAGGAAATCGGGGTCCAGCAGGGAGCAGAAGTGAATCTTGGTGAACAGTTCGTCGCGGAGTTGGCGCTCGGTTTCCAGCGGGGTGCGTAGCCAGCGCTCCATCTCCTGGCGACCCCCTACGGTAACATGGAATACCTTCTTTGGGGGGTTGCTTTTTTGCAGCACGAGCTCGCTCTCCACCCAGCCATACTCCTCCATACTCTTGAGGTAGGCGTAAATCTGGCTGATGGTGATGTGGCAGATACGCCGCAGTCCCTTCTTGAACTCGGCATCAATATCGTATCCGTGCAGGGACTCCTGCATTAGAACGCCCAGAATAGCATGTCGCGCTGGCATGGTTCTCTCCTAGTGTACGTGCAAAGGTAAAATAGCTCAGCCAATCTATCCAAAAATGGGGAACAACCGTTACAACATAGAGTCTATTCTAAGGTTGTCTTATGAAAGGACGTACTATTCCGGAGAAAGTTACGACGAAGTGAAATACTCGGGGGGTGTTCAGGCCAGCCGCTGGTCGCAGTTGGCGCGCTGGCTGCACGCGGCACACTGCGGCGCGTGGTTGTGGCTGCGCTTCACCGTTGCCATCTGCTCGGCCTGCGCCATGAGTTCCAGAGTCTTGAGCAATGATTGTCGCAGGGTGTTGTCAAAGGGGATTTCCCAGCTTTTTCTGGCGTAGCGCAGGATACCGTAGGGCGGACGTTGCCCGTAAGTTTCCTCGACCAGCAGGCAGTAGGCGGCCAGCTGCATGAGGTCGCTCGCGTAGGGCTCTTCCGCCTGCCGCCGGGGCTTGACCTCCACGGGGATGACGCGCCCGCGATGCTCCAGCAGATAGTCGGGACGCCCCGTGAGTTTGTAGGTGTGGGAGACGAGCGGGCGCTCCGGCACGCGCCCCTCGCTCGCATCATCGTAGCGCACTCGCGCGCGGGGTAGCCCGGTACGCCGCTGCATCCACCCGGCCAGCCCCCAGAGCAGCAGCGCGATGAGCAGGACAAGAGCTGCCAATAGAGGCATCATGGCCAAAGCAATATTGTAAGAAGCATCCCCGCCGCTATCACCGCTACCACAGCGGCCAGCCAGCGCAGGCGCGCGGCCAGCCGCAGCGTGAAACCGTGGTGAGCATGAGCC
>JACCSL010000152.1 GCA_013812995.1 Ardenticatenales bacterium
AATAGTCGTCAACCCGTAGGCCGGTTGGGGCATCGACCGGTGGGCGAGAGGCGGTAAGTCGGGTTCGCCTGCGCGCCTTGTTTGAACCCAGAATCCCCCGAGTTCTACTCGGGGGAGTATGTCAATGCCCTGTCAGCACTCACTGTGGCCGCAGGAGTAGCATTTCTTACACCCCTCGATGCGGACGAAGGTGGAGTGGCCGCACTCTGGGCAGAGGTCGGCGTTCATCGTAGAGGCGAGGAGTTCTAGCTGCTTGGGCTCGGGCTGCGCCTCGCCCAGAAGATAGCCAGCATCCTCGTCGCGGTGCGCGGCCAGGTCCTCGCGCAGCACCTGGGCCAGCGCGTCGGGGAGGCTCGTCACGCGGTTCGCCCCAAAGCCAATGCTGCGCGACCCGCCGATGCCCTCTAGTTGGCTGATGACCATCTCCAGCCGCTCGCTGGGGCTGATGTGGCTCGGCAGGCGGAGCACCAGGGAGATGAGCCGCCCGATGGCCTCGCTCATCGCCGCCCCCTCGGAGCCCACCTTGCCGACATTGGCAAAGACCTCGAAGGGCTGGTCGCCTCCATTGCGATTCACCGTGACGTACGCCTTGCCCACCGGCGTATTGACGAAGTAGGTCGCACCCTTGAGACTGCGCGGGCGCGCGCGCTTGTGGTCGCCGCGATTGGTGTAGTTAGGGCTGACCTCCGGCGTGGGGGCGACTTCTGCCTTGATTTCCGGCTTCTTCTCCGCCTTGTCCTCTTCCTTGAGGTTCAGCACTTGCTCGTCGCGCGAGCCGTCGCGATAGATGGTGCCGCCCTTGCAGCCCAGATCGTACATCATCTCGTACAGCTTCGCCGTCTGCTCGACGGTATAGTGGTTGGGCACGTTCGACGTATTGTGGTTACACAGCCCATTGGCGATGAAGCTGTGAGAGCCGGGAACCGTCAGGTCAAAGACCTCGGCAAATCCGCGCTCAATCGCCTCGACTTCGACATAGAGGCAGCCGGGCTGGTCGTGCTCAAAGAATCGACTGGCATAGGCGCTGGTTGCATCGTCAAAGTAGCCATGTAGTCTAGCGGTCATCGCGCGATCCATGCGGTCTTTGCGGTTCAGGTTTGTTTTGGTTGTGTAGTATTCGGAGGTGCTTCCGCCATACAACCCTCTGAGAGACTTTCCAGATTCCTTTCTCAGGCTTTGAAGGGCGTCTGTCAGAGGACGGGGCATCAAGGTGGCGTAATTTGAGGGTTTAAGCAGTCGCCCCTCGTTCCGCCGACCTATGCGCTCGGTTTTCCAGACCTCCTCGAATTCGAGGAACGTTGCCAATATGTCCAACGCCTCGCCCGCCACGGTGAGCGCCCAGGCACGCTCAGCACTCCGGTGAATCCGTGAGAACACGCCGAAGTTGAGCAAAAGAATCTGTAGCTGTCGAATTAGCTCCCGGCTGGCCAGCCCGATTCCAAACATCCGCCCGTTCAGCGTCATATAGCCATCCAGCATGAGGCTGCGCAGGAACGCGGCAATCTCGTCGTGGCTGGCAGATAGAATGCAGGTCGGGATAATCTTGTTTTCCGCGCCCGCCAGCATTCCGAGGTCGTTAATGAGCCAATGGCACAGAGGGCGAGAATTCACCTGCAAGTTGTAGACGCTGTCGCGTCGTTTGTCCGAGCAGATGTGGCTTTCCAGCCCGAAGAGTTCCTTGAATAGAACTCCCACTCGCTCCAGCAAGTCTCGATCACTATTGGTAATCAATACCCCATTGCGATGTAGTGAGCCCTCTGAGGTGATGGAACCTAGTACAAAAGCCAGATCAATGGACATGTGCGTTGGGAAGTCAATGCGCTTGGCGTTGGCTTTCCATTGGCCGCTGTAGGTAGGAAGGGGCTGGGCTCCTGGCCCAAACACCCGCTGCCCGCTGTAGAGAACCACGGTGTCGCCAATCAGGAGTTCGTCCATGCGAGCAAAACGAACGCTACCATCAGCATCAAGGCGGTGAATACGATGGTTGGGTGTGCCCTCAATCTCGTATCCGTACGAGAGGGAGAGGCGGCGCGTCTCGCGCATCCCACCGTAGTAAAACGCCTCTGTTTTCTCTGCCCCTGTGGGCGTGACAACCTCAATTTCCAGAGGCTCGAATTGATCCGGCTCACGCAGGTCGGATAGCTCCGCAATAGGAACAAGCCCTCGACTGGTCAGAACCAGCGTATCGCCTGTGACGCACTTGCTGATGCTGCTGTCTATCCAGCGCTGCACCGCGGCCTGGACGCGCACATGGTCTTCCGGCGACAGGTCCATCGCTGTGACGAAGTAATCGGGCAGTGTCTGGCCGGGGTGCGCCTCGCGCCACTCGCGTACCACATCGACGACCTCCTCGTGTGTGCCGAGGCGGCTCTTGCGGAAGTAGCTCCAGAAGTAGTAGGGCTCGATTCCAGTCGAGGTGTTTACCATTGTTCCGGTCGTGTTGTGCGAGACAAAGCCATTGGCAATGTAGGTTTTGTTATCGGGCACAGAGAGATCGTAGGTGTCGCACATTCCATCTTCAATGGTGGCAACCTCGTCCAGGAAGATGTCCATCTCGGCAACCATCTCTTTGACGAACTGCTGGGTGAGATCGCCCTGCGGGTTGGCCCTCTCCCCCGGCCTTTGGCCGCCCCCTCTCCCCATCCGAGGAGAGGGGGTGAGATTTACTTGGCCCCTCTCCTCATAGGCGAGTTCTAATTCTGGTTCGATGATAATCTCCAGGTTGGCAGCACTTTGGCGCTTGCGCTCGCTGAGGAAGCCGATCTCTGCTACGAACTTCTCGCTCTCGCGACGGTTGAGAAGTCGCAACTCGTACCGCTGACGATTTCCATAGCGCTCGCCTGCTTCGGGCAAAGGTCGAATAGTGGATGCCATGCCGAGCGCAAGTAGTGCTACCTGCACTTGACCAATCATGGCGAGCGAGGTTGACGTCAGGGTGATGGTGCCCCGGTGAACGCCACCGTCTGTCTCGAAGATGCCGCGCAGAAAGGCCACCACACACTCCCGCCCGGCCTGAAGGATCTTCGCGGGAACAAAGGCCCCTGCCGCGCCCTCGCCATGATTGCCCTTGGGCTTGGCAAAGCCGTTGGCCTCGAAGAAGCGCGGAATGTAGCGACCATTCAGGCTCAGGGTCCAGCACCCGATGCGCTCCTCCACTGGAGTGTTGCGTTCTCCCCAGACACGCTGCAACAACACCTTGACATGCTCCAGCAAATCGGGGTCTTCCTGAGCCACAATGATGTGGATTCCGCCCTTGTCCTTGAGGTAGCCATCGCCCATGTAGAGCCCCAGAAGTTCGGCCAACTCGGGCGTCATCTGCTCCGGTAACGTGCTTAGCGAGTTCACGCCCTGCTCTACCTGCAAGAGCGGGACGGATTCGCCCTCGCCCATCGTGTTTTTCTTCAGCACCACTCGCTCGCCGGGCTGTACCTCGTCCATGCGCCGCCAGAGATAGTTGCCCTGCTCATCCAGCACCCGAATACGGTGATTCGGGGTAGCGGTCAGCGTAAAGCCACGCGTGGTGGTAAGCGTCTTGACTGGCTGGTGACCATTGATATAAAAGTGAGAGGTGTCTCGTAGTCCCTCGTCCGTGTGAACCTGCTGGCGCAAGGGCTGCCACTGCTCGCCCTCGGGGTTGCCAAGGTCAACGATGGGGCGCAGCCCGGTCGCAGTGCTCACCAATGTATCGGGGGCGACGCAGCCCGTGGGCGCTACGGTCAGCAGCGTGACATTGCGGACGCCCTGTGAGCCAATCTTCTGGCGAATCTCCTCTGGCATACCCTGCATGAAGCCGCTCTGCAAGAACTTGTCGGGGACGAAGGCGGGGAAGGCTCCTTTCTCGGCGGCGAAGTCGGCGGAGGCGCTGTATGCCTCGGCGGCGATGAAGCGGAACAGCTCATCGAGGAAGGCATTGCCCTCCGCGCTGCCATAGCGCAGCTCCAGCCGGATCATCATCTCGGCCAGCCCCATGACGCCAAGGCCCACGCGGCGCTCGCTGAGCTGCTGCTTTGCGTTCTCCTCGAAGAAGTACGGGGTCGCGTCAATGACATCGTCCAGGAAGCGCGTTGCATAGCGCACCGTGCGGCCCAGCGTCGCCCAGTCCACCTTGCCCTCCGCCACGAATTGGGCAAGGTTCAGTGCGCCGAGGTTACATACGCCAAACGCTGGAAGTGCTTGTTCACCACAATCCAGAGAGACGTATCCATTTGTCACCCAAGTGAGGGTATTTGGTTCATAAACATCAAAAACCTCCTCTTCTTTCTCAGTATCTTGAACGGATACCACCGTAGCTGTCCAGGTTCCACCTATGAAATGCCAATCCTCTGCTATTTCCTTTAGACGAGAGGCTTTTTCTGGATGACTTATGCCAATTTCGGAATAGAAGCGAGGAATGCCCTCATTCATAATATGTACGGTAAATTTTTCGCCCGTTCCGTACATTGATCGACCGTCATATTCCAAGTCTGGCTCACGTTCGGTGCGATAAATACGTCCATGTATCCCAAACTGCAGCAGCACAAGACGAACCTGTTGCGCCAATTCGTAAGAACTGGTGTGGAAGCGTAACATGGGATTATCTTGTTTACGAAGTACATCGCCATCCGTACAGAAAAGTCCATCAAGCAACCCCGCCAAAAATTCCTTGTCCAGTACTAACATCTGCTCTGGAATGACTTTTTGTGGTGCTTTAAGGTTGGGTGTCAAACCCACTTTTGCCATGAGCGTCGCAAGTTTGTAACAATCCAAACCTATTGCTTCATGGGTCGCAACAGTACCATCAGGATAAGTGATATCTTTGCTTTGGACTCGTTTGGAGGTATGAATACCCACTCCCTCCAACAACGTAACAACCAGGTCGAGCCAATCCTGCTCCCGAGTACCAAATGCAATCTTACATTGATAAGAGTGGCTAGAGCGGTTTTTGAGACAACGGAACGTTCCATCCCCGATAACTACCCCGATCAAGAAACCCATCTGTCGATCAAAGTCGTTGGTAAGATTAAGCTGCCGTTTAGCAATGTACTCTACTGCCTCTTCAGGTAGTTGGTGACGAGGCCCAAAAGCATTGTCATTGGGGGAGACCAATACTTTATCTCCCTCTTCAAGCTCTGCCACAGACACCCATTCGTACTTTTTCTTTCTCACTACCTTGAGTTTGTGATCTTGTGTGCATTCCAGATACCCCCCATCAGAGAACTGAACACGGTAGATACGCTGCACACCATTGTTGTATATCTTCTCAATAGGCTTTAGACCAGCAGGTGTCCTAATCCGCATTCCCACCTTTAGGTCTCGCGCTCGAATATATCCAGTTTCTGTGGAAACATAAGTATCTCCTGTCACACATGGATTGGTACTCACGAGCGGATTGAAGTAGAAGCTATTCGACTGCTTGTTGGAGCGCTCACGGAACCACAGGCCCGGCTCTGCGCTAGCCCATGCGCTCTCTATGATCTGGTTCCATATCTCGCGCGCCTTCACCGTCTTGTACTTGATGACCGGGTAGCCCGCCGCCTTCCACTTGTCGAGGTCCCCATCCCACAATTCGTCGTAGCTAGGAACGCTCGTATCCGGGAAGACGAGGTCCCAGTCGCCATCCTCCTTGAGACGTTCCATGAAGGTGTCGGAGATGCCCACGCTGATGTTGGCGTTGGTAATTTTGCCCATCTCCCGCTTGGAGTGGATGAATTCGATGACGTCGGGGTGCCAGTCATTGCAGATTATCATAAGGGCGCCGCGCCTGGATCCGCCCTGCTCGATGAGCCCGGTGACGAAGCTGTAGAGCGCGCCCCAGGAGACCGCGCCGCTGGAGCGCCCGTTGACGCCCTTAACGTAGCTGTAGCGCGGGCGCAGCGAGGAGACATTGATACCAACGCCGCCGCCCCTTGACATAATCTCCATCATCTGCGAGAGCGTCTTGACGATGCCGCCGCGCGAGTCTTGGGGGCTAGGCACCACGTAGCAATTTGAGACCACGAGACCCGCTGAAACGAAGGAATGATCTTCCTCGACTTCGATATCGAGCACATGGCCCGCGTATGCCTCGCTGGTAATGGTCTCGATCTTTCCCCAGCGCAGCCCGTCATGCTCAAAGTCGTACTCCAACGTCTCTCGCGCATGGCCATTGACCTGGGTGCTGCCATGTTTGCCATTGACGACAAGCTGCTCCAGCGCGGGCAGGGCGCTCACCACGGGCTCGACGCTGCTCTCATGGACACTGGCCAGGTAATCGCCCTGCTGGAGTTCCTGGGCGGGAATCCAGGCAGCCTCGCGCTGGGGGTGGCCCTGCTGGACCCACGCGGCGAGCAGCGCCAGCACCTTGTGTTCCCCGGTCAGGCGCAGCGCCTCGCTGCCCTTGGTGCGGATGATGTAGAGCGGCTCTGCGGTCTCGCGCTCGAACTTGTGGAGGACGGCGCGCAGGCGGTTGCGATGCGTGACC
>JACCSL010000188.1 GCA_013812995.1 Ardenticatenales bacterium
ATAAGGAGCCCATACTTGGCACAGTCCCCCACTTAATTTTTCTTCACAAACTCTGTAGAAGAAAAATTGAGTTCTCTTCTGAAAGCCTTTTAGCCCCCTCTAGCCGAACACAAGACTTGACAAGATAACGTGCCTAAAGTTCTAAACTGCACGGATGCGAAGGGCTTTGCACGATCAAGTTATGTTAGAACCTTACCCCAGGGCAAACAATAATGTTCTAAACTGCTCTTCACAACTAAGTTACAACCTTATAAAACTCGGACCGGGAAGAACGAGGCCAGATGAGCTTCGTCATTGCCCATCGCCTCTCGACGATTCGCAACGCCGACTGGATTCTGGTCATGAACAATGGCGACATCGTGGAGCAGGGCACGCACATGGAACTGCTCGACCGCCACGGGTTCTACGCGCAACTCTACAACAGCCAGTTCGAGGACAAGCTCGCCGAGATGGCGGCGTAGCCTCACTGCGATAGGGAGAGGGCCTGCATGATCGCGCTCGTCAGCACGCCCCGCGCCACCCAGATGAGCGTTGGCAGCAGGAAGGAGGCCCCGAGTTGGCGCAAGATGTTGGTCGTGTACGGCCACTCGGGAGCCTCCTGGATGCGTTTCTCGTAGGTGGTCCAGGTCCAGAAGGAGGCCACCGCCGGGGCGGGTATCCAGGGGTCGGGTGGCTCCGCTTTGTCCTCGTCCAAGGCGCGTGGCTCTGCAAGCATTGTGGGATCGGGCGGGGAGGAAGGCGGTTCTTCTGGGAGCGTCTGGTAGGCTGCCCAGAGATAGCGCCGGACCTTGCGTAGTGCCTCGTATTTGGCGGCGCGCATCACGCGGTGGGTATCGAGAAGTGTTAGAAAAAAGACAGCCAGCGCGACCACGCCCAGCGTCGTAAAAACAATGAGAGGCTCAGGGCGATGGAGAAGCCGGGACGGTAAGAAGAGGCTACTGAGCGTGATCACCCCCAGAATCGCGAGGGCGATGCCCTGGCTCCATTGGGCAATGGGTTCCAGGCCACGCGGGTTGAAGATATTGAGTTGCAGGGGTTGGCGCTGAAGACGCGAAAAGAGTTTCCTGCCCAGCAGTGCCCCATAGACCAGCAACCCCAGCAACCCAAAGCCGAGCGCCACCACCAGCAGTCGATAGAGCCGCAGCCACGAGAACGGATCCCCCCAGGGCGCATCCAGGAGTACCCCAAAGAGAAGCCCCAGCCCAAATGCCATCCACTCTAGCCCGTAGTTGAGTTGGTATGCCTCTCCTACCATTGCCTCGAATGTTTCATCGTCGGTGGCGAGCAACGGTTTGAATACCTCAATAGCACGGTCCCGGAGGCGGCGCAGGTGGGGCTGAATGGCAAGCAGGTACATCAGCATGGCGGGACCAAGCAGGTAGAAGCGCCAGTCGTCCGTGGTGAAGGTGGGCAGAACCCCATCCAGCGTCGCCGTTCCCACCAGCAGCAGGACAAAGGCAAATCCCACCAGCAGCGTCACCTGTAGCCAGGAGCGCCGACTCTGTGTGATCCACAACTCAAGTAGCGTGGTTGGCAAGGGAGATCGTGCCGAGTCGCCCATCTCGATATTGCCACAGAGGAGTAGTCATAATTCATCCCTCCGTATGATAGTGAATAGGCGCAGCTATCCTCTAGAAGAGTGCCGTAAAGACAAAGTATAGGAATATCACAAGGGCAATGCCTATCCCCACATACATCTGTTGTGCACGATTGCGGATACGGACAATTTCTTCCTGGTAAGCCGTGATCTGACTTTCCGCCTGCCCAATATTGTTAAATTCCTTTTGTAGTTCGACGACGCAGCGCGCAACCTCATCGCTAGGGGTTGCTGCGGTTGTCAAAAGGGGAATGGTCTCTATAGACCCCGAAGCTGACACTTTTTGACTAAGGGCTTTCACCTGGCCTGCATTCTGGACGGCAACATCGTATTCTTGCCAGAGACGACCTCGCTCCGCCACCGCCTCTGTCAATGGCTCTGGGAATCTAATGCCATCTTGTTTCATTCGATTGGAACTCCCTTACATACGGAATTAGCCTGGTTTATTAATGCTTCTATTTTAGGAAACAGGGATTGCGCCCCTGAATGATACTCTCGATACTGCTCCAATAATTGATAGCATATTCGAACTTCCTGTTTACAAGATTCCAAATACTCCTCAATGGCAACGGACACCTCTTCAATGGTTAAGGCTATATCGCGTACCACGCCAAGTTTATGTTCCCCTTCATCAAGAGCAGTATGTTGCTGCCTTAACGCAGCCAACATTTTTGCATCATCCAAATGATGAGGATCCAAGTAGCGCAAGTTTATTTCCCGTGAAGCCTCATCATCCCAATGAGTGCTGACTTGGCCACGAAACTCTTGCAGCACCCGTGATTGCTGTTCTATGTACCATAATTCATCCGCCATCTGACCTCCTCGTTAGCCAAGCTGCTCAGGGCGATCCAACGCATAAAGGCGCAAAATACGATGGTCTAATTCCATACGAGCGAAGGTGTGGTAGCTCTGGGCAATTTCTTCCGTGCGGCTCGCTGTGGTATGTTGAGTTTGCGCCTCATCCTCCAATACCGTTATGCGCTGTACCAAAGTCTCCATTTCCTCACTCTTTTCTTCTTCCTGAGCAATCAGTGAGTGTATAGCCACCATGACTCGTTGTGCGGATTCTGCTACCTCCAGGCTTCGTTCTGCTACGTTCACGGCAATTGTAGCTTGCTCATGGGCATCTGTCGCCATATTTAATGCCTCAGTGGCATACCCTACCGCTGTCTGGCAGCAGCGGACCCGCGCCCGCGCTCGTTCTCGCTCTGCTTTGGCAGCCGCTAACTCAACCTCTGCGAGGTGGACTCGGTGACGTGCTTGGACCACCCGCGCCTGGGCTGCCTGCACCCGCGCGGCCTCGCCGTTACAGTTTTTTCGTCTACCCTTATTATGACAGCTCCGATATGCGTTTTCTGCCCAAGATAACTCCGACTGAGCCGTACGGAGTTCTGCCTGGGCCGCTGCCAGCTCAATCTCAGCCAGGCGTACGCGCTCCTCAGCACGCTTGAGCCAAGCCAGCGCCAGTTCCAGTTCATTTTGCCAATGGAGGAGGGTGTCATCGGCCTGTTTCAAGGTGGCAACAGCCTTTGCCAGTGTGTGGTGGGAGAGCTCTTTTGCGTCCTCACAGGTGGCATAGACCGTTTTTACCTCCTCCTCTGCGGCCTTCGTTGTCTCTCGGTCATCTACCAAACGCTGAACAATGATGTTGGTTTGCCGTTGGACCTGGACAACCTGCTCTCGCATCTGACGCTGCCGATACGAGGAGGCATTGATGGCGGCGCTGGCCTTGAGGGCCCAGCGCGATAATTCTTGCTGCAAATCTTCCAGGATCAGCGCCAGGCGACGGGGATTCTTCTCAGCCATCGAATCTCCTCTACGATAAACTGGAGTCTGTCTGGTTAACAGCGCGCAGATGCTCAATACGCTCTTCCAGAACAGCTGCGATGCTTTCGGTGCGCTCGATGTATTCGCGAAACCGTTCGACTGTTCCCAGCCAATGAGCGCGAAATTGATCCGCCGCATCTCCCTCATAGACAGCGCTGAATGCATGCCAGCGACTCTCCACCTGGCCAAACTCCGTTCTCAGCTCAATCAGATGGCGTCTTACACTACGATGATATTCTTCCAAGCCCTGTAGTAGAATCCTTGAATCAGCCACCGCGCAAATACCTTTCTAATGCATAAAGCTTGATGCTCAAAAACTCCACGTAATTAGGCCCCTCGCGCATGATGTAGTTGCCCATGACATCGTGCAGGGGTTGCCACTGGGCATCATAGTGGCGGCGCATCTCATCCTGCCAATGTGGCGATACGGCTTCATGATGCTGTTCCATCTCCTGCATGGAGCTTTTCAGGCGCGTGTTAAAGTTGATAAGAGCCTCTCTGAAATACCCCATCTCTCGATACTGGTCGTCCATGTTATTCATACAGATACCCTCCTCTGTGCCAGGCTTTCGCCCACCTGGCGAAGTTGATCGGTGAAGTCGATGGTTGACTCGATGCTATAGGGTTTGAAGCGAAGCGCCTTGTCGTTCTCCACATCCAGGTACAGGGCACAAATGGGGGCGGGACCGTCATCCTGTAGTTGCGCCGCTTTACGACTTCGGACAAGGGTCAGGGACTCATCCTCTGACATCTGTAAGGCGATTCGGTGGCGGAAGTTCTGCAATCCTCGTCTCTCATCGATCACATGAGACAGGGGGCGAACACCGGAAAAGCTCAGGATCAGGTGAATTCCCAGCGATGGTCCTTCCACGCAAAGGCGATTGAGTTTCTGGCCGAGCGGAGTTTCGCTCATTCCGTAGGTGTCCGCGCGACGGCGTACCGAGTCAACGCGATCGAGTTCGGTCATGACGGCAAAGAGTGTCAGGGCCTGAATCAACTGGCTCTCCCCCAAGAGGCGGCGGCGCTCCAATTCCGCCTCCAGGTTGTCCAGAATCGCCTCAGCCTCATGCGTTTCCCGATAAAAAGCAGTTTTGTACCCTCCAGGGGTTAGCACTAAATCCGCTGCTTTTTGAAGCGTATCATTCCACATCGTTCCAGGAACAGAACGGTCCCAGAGAAGAAACTCCATCTGGGTAGGGTCTACATTGAGCGTCAGACCCGCAATCATCGAGGCCAGCATTCCAAAGCGAGCCGCATGAGTGCCACCTATTACCAGGGCATTTTCCGCGATTCGGCGGCGGAATACCACCATTGCTTCGCCACGCACTTTGAAGTCCTGGCCTAGCCAGGTGACCTTGGGATGCTCCGCCGCGAACCAGTCCAAAATATTAAGGCCTTCGTCGTAGGCCGGGCGGCGAGCCATTGTTTCAAATTCCTGGGCGGTCAGCCACTTGGGTTGATGGGTCAGATAGGTGACATACGGATTCTCTATCAGGTTAGGCTGGGTTTTCCCATCAAAAACGATGGTGAGGGGTACATCTTTCGCGGGAAGTTCCTCCTCCGCTCGACGAATCAGCGTCTGGATCAGGCGCTTGCGCTCCTCACCATTTAGGTAAGCCACCTTCCCGACCAGGTTACCACTATCATCCCCACTGCGGTCATTCACCACAATCTTACCTGGGAGGTCACAGGTCATCACCAATTGTTTACCGCGCCTGCCAAACTCGCTCAGGGCCTGCACATCGGAGTTTGTCATCTGCATCGCCATTCGCAGGTGAACATTTCCAAAAATAGCCGTCTGGTTAAGCATCCCTACAGCGCCAAAACGTTGCGACCCGAGCAACATATGGATGCCGGCACTTCGGCCTTGTTGGGCAAGCTGTAACAAAATCTGGGACGCTTCCCCTTCTTTATCCCCCTCGAATAGCTCCTGATATTCGTCCACCAGCAACAGAATGCGCGGCAGGTTTCCTTTTGGTTGCCCCGCCCTCCGATAATTCGTGAGGTCTGTCACACCCGTTGAGGAGAAAATAGCGTTGCGCCTCTCTCTCTCCGCGACCAGTTCTGCCAGCACACTCCGCGAGAGTTGCGGGGAGGATTTGAGAGAGACAACCTCTGCATGGGGCAAATCCCGATAGGGCTGGAATTCCACGCCATCTTTTCCATCAATGAGAAAAAGCCGCAACTCATTGGGACTATAACGCACACATAGCCCGAGGATGAGAATATGGTACAAATTTGATTTTCCGGCCCCTGTCATTGCGCCAAGCATTCCGTGGGCGCAGGGATAGCCCTCTCCATTCATCCCAAACCACACATTGAGGGTTCCGCTGGAGCCACTAACCCCAATGGGGGTCTGGATAAGGTCGTTGGCACTTTCTTGCCACCAATGCTCTTCAGGGGGCATGATGGTCTGCCAATCAACCTTGCGC
>JACCSL010000257.1 GCA_013812995.1 Ardenticatenales bacterium
TTGCCAAGCTCAGTAGCTCCCCCATATCCTGGCAACTTTTGCCTTGCCAATTCCAGGCTTTTCTTTGCCGCGCCCTTCATCCCCTGGCTGAAGCGCAGGGGTTTTCGGGCGCTTACGTCTATAAAGAGCGGTCTCCGTGAAAGAGACCGCTCTTTTCTTTTAACTTGCAGTCAGGGCGTTACTGGAAGAATGTGGCGAAGAGACTGAGAACCATGCTCAGAACGATGATGATACTGATCCCCATCAACACCATCCTACGCCAATCCCGATATTGAGCGGGGCTGCTACTGCTACGACGCGCCATACAACTGACCTCCAAGAGAATGTGAATTTTGCCGCAGAGTATAGCACAGCGGAGAGTTTCACCCAAAGCGTTTCCCCTGCCGAATCCATTGCCGAATCAGGGCGCGGGTGCTAAGATAGGCCGCCAAGAGAGGAAGGTTTTATGTCCCAACAGGCCCTGTACCGCAAGTGGCGCTCCCAATCGTTCGACGAGTTGGTGGGGCAGCGTCACGTCGCGCAGACCTTGCGAAATGCCTTGGAAAGTGGGCGGGTGGCCCATGCCTACATCTTTAGCGGACCACGCGGCACGGGGAAGACCACCTCTGCCCGTATCCTCGCCAAGCTCGTCAACTGTGTCGCTGACATAGCGGCGCGCCCCTGCAACGAGTGCCACATCTGCCGCAGCATCAACGATGGCTCCGCGCTGGACCTCATCGAGATCGACGCCGCCTCCAACACGCAGGTGGACAAGGTGCGCGATGCCATCGTCGAGAAGATCAACTACGCCCCCAGCGAGGGGAAATACAAGTTTTATGTGATTGATGAGTGCTTCCGGTACGAGGAGCTAATCACCCTTGCTGATGGCACGAAACTTCCTATCGGGAAGATTGTGGAGGAGAAACTTGAGGTCGAAGTTCTCTCCTATAATGAACAAACACACCAGATAGAATCAAAACCAGTGGTTCGCCACATGCGAAAGCAGCCAGAACTGCCAGTCGTTCGCATCACGTTCGACAATAACCGGGCACTTGTCTGCACCATCAACCACAAAATTTATACTCCGGATGGAATGGTGCGGGCTGGTGAACTTCAGGTCGGTCAATTTGTGTATGCTAACTACGAAACGATCACCCAATTTCAAAATGAGGTGGTAGCAGGAGCCGCCATTGGGGATGGCTATATCGGGCTAACTGGAAGCTACGCTCCACCATCAATGGAGTATAAGCTCCTGCCAGAGTACAAGGGCCTTTTCGAACAGCCTCTCGATTCTGGTATTCCTGGGGGCCTAGCAGTAAGTGTGGTGCGGAAGATTGAGCGAGTTCCATCCCCGGAATTTGTCTACAATATTGAAGTGGCCGATAACCACAACTACTTTGCGCGCGACATCCTTGTGGCAAATTGTCATATGCTCTCCAACAGCGCCTTCAACGCGCTGCTGAAGACCATCGAGGAGCCGCCGCCGCACGCGATGTTTGTCCTGGCGACCACCGAGATTCACAAGATTCCCGCCACGATTCTCTCGCGCTGCCAGCGGCTGGACTTCCATCGCATCACCATCGATGAGATGGTCACGCACCTGTCGTGGGTGGTGGAGCAGGAGGGCATCACCGCTGATCGGGAGGTCTTTGAGCTGGTCGCGCGCCAGGCCACTGGCTCCATGCGCGACGCGCTCAGCCTAATGGACCAACTTCTGGCGTATGGGGGCGAGCATGTGACGCTGGCGCAGGCGCGGGGGGCGCTTGGCCTGGCCGCCACAGAGGCCATCCAGGTTCTGATCGACTTTCTGATCGCGCAGGATGTGGGCGGCGCGCTTCAACTGGTCAATCGGCTGATTGATCAGGGGACCGACCCCCGGCAGTTCCTGGTGGATGTGCTGGAACAGCTGCGCGCCCTCCTTCTGACACTCGCGGGCGGGGAGCAGCGGCTGCTGAACCTGCCAGACGAGCAGATGCGCCGTCTGCGTGCGCAGGCCCGCCATGTCACCCCACCCGCCCTGATTGAGGTGATTCGTCTCTTCAACCAGGCCGGGGCAGACCTGAAGCTTGGGTTGCAGCCTCAACTCCCTCTGGAGTTAGCGATCATCGAGGCAGTGCTGGTGCTCCAGCGACATGAGCTGGCCCCGGCAGCAGCCCCCGAACCGCTCCCCGAGCGTGTCGAGACGCCTGTCCCTGCCGCACGAGCACCCCGTTCGGCTCCTCGCAAGCAGGTCAAAGAGCGGGCTGCCATATTGGAAGAAAGCGCGCCACTGCCTGCACCGCCGGAGCCACCCCTTCTCGTAGAGAGCCTGGTGGAGGTAGAAGAGATACCGGAGGTGGAAGAGGACCTTGAGGTAGAGCTTGAGGTAGAAGAATTGCTAATCGCTGATGAGCCTGCAACGACAGCGCACGACCTGGCGTGGTGGCAACAGCAGTGGGAGGGGTTTAAGGAGTTTCTGGCAGGGCGGGGCGAGGCAGGCAAACGGAGCGCCCTACGGCTGAAGTTCTGTGAGCCTCATGCCCTGGAGGGGCAGCGCTTGACGCTGGGCTTCTTCTACTCCCTGCACCTTGAGAAGATACAGAAGCAGAACGAGCGCCTAGTCGTCGAGCAGGCGCTCTCGGCCTTTCGTGGCGCGCCCATTACCCTCCAGTGCGACTTGGTGCCCAAGGGAGCGCCACCGCCGGCAGGGAAAACCAAGTTCGAGCAGGCCGCCGAGGACCCAGTGGTCCGCGAGGCGAGCCGGCAGGGCGGGCGCATTGTAGATGTCTATTTACCGGATCAATCTTGAAGGAGGCGATTCAATGGCACGGAAGAAAAGTGGACCCCCAAGTGGACGCCGCCCCGGCGGCGGTGGTGGTGGTGGCGGCGGAATGGGTGGCGGGATGAGCATGCCCGGCGGGATGGGTGGTATGGGCGGCGCGGGCGGCATGGGCGGTATGATGGCCCAGATTCAGAAACTCCAGCAGGAGATGGCTGCCGCTCAGGAGGCGCTGGCCGATGAGATTGTAGAGGCGACAGTGGGTGGTGGCATGGTTACCGTGCGCATGACGGCGACAAAAGCCCTGGTGGGCGTCGAGATCAAGCCCGAGGTCGTGGATCCTGACGACGTGGAGATGTTGCAGGACCTCCTGCTCGCGGCCTTCAAGGAGGCCATGACGAAGGCCGATGCTCTCACCGAAGAGCGCATGGCCCCCTTCGCGAGTATGCTCGACATGGGCGGTCTGGGAAATCTGTTCGGCTAATTATTGGCGTGCTAGACAGTCGCAACCGGAGGCTAAAGTTATCCCAGCCTCCGGTTTTTTGTGAGAAAGGAACGATCTATGGCGATTCTGCCAGAGCCTATTGCGCGGCTGATCGATGAGTTCGCGCGCCTGCCCGGCATCGGCCCCAAAACCGCCTCTCGGCTGACCTTCCACCTGCTACGCGTCCCCGAGGAGCAGGCCCTTGCTCTGGGCGATGCCCTACGTGCCTTGCGGGCCAACATTGTCACCTGTCAGCAATGCTTCAACCTCGCGGAGGAGAGCCCCTGCCAGATTTGCGGCAACCCCTCGCGGGACCGCACGACGCTCTGCGTGGTAGAGGAGCCGCTGGATGTGCTGGCTGTGGAGCGCACCGGCGAGTTCAAGGGACACTACCATGTATTGCACGGGGCCATTTCTCCCGTGGAGGGCATCCTGCCGCAGGACCTGAAGATTGCGGAACTCGTTGAGCGGGTCACGAAGGAGCCCGTGGATGAAATCATCCTCGCGACCAACCCGAACCTGGAAGGGGAGGCCACAGCGAGCTACATCCAGCGCCAGCTCCAGGGCCGTCCCGTGCGCATCACGCGGCTGGCGCGTGGCCTGCCCATGGGCGGCGACCTGGAATATGCCGACGAGATGACGCTGGTGCGCGCGCTTCAGGGCCGCAGCAATATGTAGGAGGTAGGCTCGGGTTCTGCTGTTTGCGGAACCGCTGCGCTCCAGTCCCCCGAGCCAGTGCCCCAACTCAGCGCCAGGGCGTGCCGTCCCGCCCCAGCGTGCCATGTTGACAAGCACGATCATGAAGAAGGCAACGGGGGGAACCCGCCAGGCAGCCAGGAAAATAATAAAAATTAGGATGGAATGAGAAACTGTTGTGAGTAGGGGAGCATGGCCTTTGGTACGTTGGGTGGTCCGAGGATGATGCTAAATTCTAGGCGATACTTAGCCAAAAAACCAGGGGCCTATCAGAGTCGATGTCTTTGCCTCAGAGGGTACTTTCGGCCTATGATAAAACGCATGAAAGAGATTTATGAGACCCTGGTACAGTTGATCAGCGAGGGAACGCCCGTTGCTCTGGCAACGATTGTCCGTGTTCGTGGCTCGGTCCCCCGTGAGGTGGGAACCAAGATGAGTGTCCACTCTCTGGGCCAGCACGTCGGAACGGTGGGGGGAGGTTGTGGGGAGGGCGAGGTGATTCGCGCCGGACTGCTCGCGATTCACACGGGCGAGGCGCAGCGGCTGGAGGTGGATCTCACCGAGGATATCTCGATGGAGAGTCTGGGCGTCTGTGGGGGGATCATGGAAGTTTTTGTAGAACCATTTCAATGAGCACTCCGATGCATGAAAAAAGCTCCGTGTCTCAGCACGGAGCTTTTGTTTTTAGGAGGGTGGGGTTTAGATTTTGCTGATTGAAAAAAGCTGTCAAACAACCCTCAAGGCGCTAGCACGATTTCGCCCTCTTCGATCCCTTCCAGAATCTCGACCATGCGCTCATCCTGTGCACCAAGCCGCACGTCCTGCTCCATGCTCTGCTCCCCGCGCCGGACGAGGACGTAGGGCTGTGTTTCTGCGTAGCGAATCGTCGAGAGGGGCAACAGGAGAGCATTGCGCGCGTCCGCCGTGCGGATGCGCAGGTCGGCGGCCATGCCCAGTCGCACGGGCAAATCAGCGGGGTCGAAGCGAATAACCGTGCGGTAGGTCGTTGCCCCGCGCTGCTCGCCCGAGGCGGGGGCGATGCTCCAGACCTCGCCGGGCAGGGGGCGCGTGGGGAAGGCATCCAGCGTAACCGTTACAAGCTGGCCGGGGAGAACGCGCCCCACATCGACCTCGTCGACCTCCGCCGCGACGATCAAGGTGTTCAGTGCGGCAAGCGCCATGAGCGGCTGTGAGGGATTGACGCGCTCCCCGACATTGATCAATCGCTCGGTGATCATGCCTGTGAAGGGCGCACGTAACACGGCGCTCGCGAGCGCCACATCGGCCAGGGTCAGGCGAACCCTTGCCTGCTCGCTCTGCGCGGCGAGCACGGCTAACTCCTGCGGTGCGGCCCCGTCCACAAGGAGGCGCAGGGCGGCACGCGCCTGTTCCACCGACGCGCGCGCCTGCTCGACCCGGACAAGCTCCTCGCTGCTGTCCCGCTCCTCTTCAGGCACCTCATCCAGCTTCACCTCGGCCACGCTCAGGGCGAGTTGCGCCGCGCGCAGCGATGCCTGCGCCGCTTCTATTTCAGCGGGTGTTCCCCCGCTGGCTGCTTTGGCTTCCTGCGCCTCTGCGGCTGCCAGGGCGGCCGCTGCCTCCTGGCGGCGCAGCTCGAACTCGCTGCTGTCCAGCGTGAGCAAGGTTGCCCCAGCTTCGACCTCGTCGCCTACCTCGGCGGTTACACTGGCAACCAGCGCGCCAACCGGCAGGGAGAGACGGGCATGTTGCTCCGCCTCCACGCGCCCCGTAGCTTCCACGCGCGCCGCGAGATCGCCGCGCGTCACGCGTACCTCGTTCGACACAACAAAAGCACTTGCCGGCGCTGGAGCCTGTGCGCTCCCAAAGAACCACCAGAGGAATAGCGTCGCCCCAACCACGGCCAGCAAAGCCAAAAACCAGCGTTTTTTCATTGTTTCCTCAAAGACAAGCCATCTGAGGGCTGAGAGCTACAGATAAAGTAATAGCGCAAACAGAAATGAGTAAGATGAGCCACCATGAATATCTGCTCAAAATGAACCCTGTTGCTATAACCGGAATCCAAAACAGGTAGTTAATCAGTTCATAGAAACTTATAGATGGCGTCAGCATATAGTAGTCATAGCACGTTCCCATCGCCCAAGCGTGGAAATATCCAGCAATGGCGAAGTATAGGCTCAGTGCTATAACGATCCCCTTGAGGCAAGATTGAGACACCTTTATGATATTTCTTGTAGAAGAGATCATTGTGATTGGGTCAGAATCGGCGTCACAGGAACGAGCGCGCCGTTGGCGTCGAAAAGTTGCCATTCAACGCGGAGCACTCCGTCCTCGGCAGGCAGCGGTTGAGTGATCAGGTGAGGTCCGGGATAGGGGAAGCGGAACGGACCGAGAAGCCGGGTTTCCAGAAGCTGATCGCCTCGCAGCAGGCGAATCCCCAGCGCGAGCCGCCCCTCGCCCTCCACCACGAGGCGCAGCGCATTTCCTGCAATGTCTGCCCGTTGCACGCGCCATCGCTCGCTCTGCACGCCCACGACTGCCCACCGCTCAAGCTGCTCGCCGGTGACGCGCAGGGCGTGGTAGCCTGGCTCTCGTGGCCCAGCCAGCGTGCCCTCGTACTGGCCAGGCTCTACCTCAGTCAGAACCGTGGTTGCCTGGCCGAGCGTTGCGGTGAGCGTCTTCCCTGCTTCGCCGCGTACTTCCACGGCAACAGTCTCCGCAGGCAGAACCCAGGGCTTATCCAGGCGAATCTCCAGGCCAGCCTCAGAGGGTACGATCAGGACAAGGTTGGCCTCAATGGGCTCTGATGTCACGTTGCGAACCGTTGCCTGCCAGAGACCCGCCGCTCGGGTATTCCACAGATCAACGGAGAGCAAGGTAGGATCGCTTGTCACTAGATGGACCACCTGCTCATCGCGCACCACGCGGTCAGGTGCATAGCGGGTTCCGTCCGGGGCTACGAGTTCCATCTCAAGCCCCGCACCCTCCAGCAGCCAGCTCGTGGGGGCTGTGCCGAGCGTGGCGGTCAGGGTCATCGTGGCACCGGGAAGGAGTATCTCTTGCAGCAGTGGGCGGCGCGTGAAGCCCGCCGGAGGGAGCGGGGGGCGCTCCACCTGTGCGGTATCTGCTTCTCCAAAGTGCTGGAGCCAGGGACGAATCGTGTTGACATAAACGCTATCCGGCCAGAGGAGCGTCGGCAGCGTGCGAGCGAGAACCTCGAAGGACCAGCCATGCAGGAGCGGTAGCACGCGGC
>JACCSL010000198.1 GCA_013812995.1 Ardenticatenales bacterium
GCATGGTTCCCCGGCTGATACCGATTTGCACACTCTGAATAAAGGAGAGCTCCGCTGGCGGACGGCATAGCACCTGCGCTACCCGGAGGGCGCGCCAGGGGTCGTCCTCGTGCGCGCTGGGGGCTCCGAATGTGACGTGGAGATAGCTTCCTTTGTCCCCAAGAACCAGGTCCGCGAGGATTCCTCCATACGCGCCTGCTTCCGCCTGCACCCAGCGCGCGAACGCGTCCAGCTTTGCCCCGGCGGCGGCGTCTGCCTCATAGTCGATCCCCCCAAAGCGCAAAAAGAGGGCGACCACAGGGCGCAGCTCGGTCAGGAATTCGCCCTGCCCCGCCCGCAATCGCGCATAGATTACGGGCAGAAGCCAGGGACGTAGTTGCTCGTCGGAGAGCCGGGTATCATCCAACGCCGGCCAGGGGGTGGTAGCCACGTCCATCAGCAGGGCACGCACCACGCCGTAGCCAGGGTCATTGGTTCCATCTCTGCGCCAGTCAGTGACCTCGATGTGAGCCGCGAGCTGGCGGGCTCGGCTGCCTTCCAGGAGCACCTCCCCCCGCTGAGCCTGCTTTTCCGCCCCGGCCATCTGCGCAAGCACGCGCCCGGCGAGCACCTCCAGGAGCCGCACCTGCGGGTTACCCACCAGGAAGCGACGCACAGGGCCGACAGCAACCCCAACCTTCAGACCAAGCGATAGCGGCGTGCCGGTGGGCAGCGACACCGTCTGGAAAGCGTCCATCGCTCGCTGCATGTCCAGCGCACAGGCCACAGCCCGCTGCCCCTCGTCCTGGTCAATGTAGCAGGTGATGGCATCGCCTGCGAAGCCGATGACACTGCCGCCGTAGCGATGGACGACGGGCAGGAGCGCATCGTAGACGCGCCCCAACTGACGGGCAATCTCCTCCGCGCCGCGATGGGTTCCCAGGCTATAGGTGAGCCCCTCCGTCAGCGCCGTAAAACCAGAGATGTCCGCCAAGAGCACCGCACCCTGACTGTACTCGGGCAGGATAGTACCCGCTGCGAGCGCGTGAAGGCGGTCCATTGGAAGATAAGCGGCAAGGGTCGGGTTTAGCATACAAACTCCCTACAGAAAGCTTCCTCGGTCAATCATGCCACAGAAAGTCCTTGCAATGCCAACCCCTCCTTTAATCGGCCAAGTGTCAAGCACCCGAACACATCCAATCCGCCCCTCAGACGCTGGGGTTTGGCGGGGCCTGCTGCTATACTGGACCTTTTGCATCCAGAGAAAAATAGGAGACTCTCATGCACCAGGCTATAACGTCCCCCCGTCGCCGCTATTGGTGGCACCTCACGCGCTGGCTGCTGGTGCAACTGCTGCTGCTTGGCTGTATCACCTACTTCGTCGTCGGCTACACCGTGATCGTCCAACTGCTGACCCCGCGCTCCTTGCCCCTGGGAGCCTCCCCCGCGTCGGTAGGGCTCACCTACGAGACGGTTCCATTGACCTCCCACGATGGAACCGCGCTGGCAAGCTGGTATATTCCGTCTAGTAACACGCAGCGCGCGCTCATCGTGGTGCATGGCAAGGACAGCAACCGCTCGCTAGTGTTGGGGTCGGGGACGATGACCTTCGCGCGGGAGATGCACGAGGCAGGCTTTGCGCTGCTCCTGCTGGACCTGCGCGCGCATGGCGAGAGTGAGGGCGACTATTCTACGCTCGGGGATCAGGAACGGTGGGATGTAGCGGCAGCTATCGACTGGTTGAGCACTCAGGGGTATGAAAAGATCGGCCTGCTGGGCGTCTCGATGGGTGGCGCGAGCGTCGCCGAGACCCTGGCTCTTCACGCGGAGGCTGACGCGGCGATTATAGACAGCACCTATCCGGACCTTGTCCCCTTCCTTCAGCAGCAGTTTCCCCACCTGACCGGGCTGCCCACCTTCTTTTTGCCCGGCTCTTACCTCGTGGGGCGGTTGCTCACCGGGGCAGACATTCCGAGCGTACGGCCCGCGCATCACGCGGGCCAAAGCGGGAAACCCCTGCTGGTGATCGTTGGCAGTGAGGACAGCCTAGTACTGCCAACCATGTGGGACGAATTGGATGGAAGCTACCCTTCCGTCACCCGGTGGACCGTGGCCGGTGCGCCGCACGCCGGGGCCTACGCCACGACGCCCGATGAGTACACCGCGCGCGTCCTGGCTTTTTTCGACGAACAGCTGGAGTGAAGAGGGGGCATTAGGGAGTGGGGCTATTTAGCGAGGGCCGCGATGATGGTGATGAGCTCATCGGGGTCAACGGGCTTGGGGACAAACATATTGAAGCCAGCCGCCAGCGCGCGCTGGTGATCCTCGACTCTGGCATAGGCCGTCAGGGCTATGGCGGGAATCTGGCCGTTATGGGCACTGTCCAGCGCGCGCACCTTGCCAATGAGGGAGTACCCATCCTCGCCCGGCATTGCCAGATCAGACACCAGGACATCGGGCTGGTAGCGGGTCAGCCTATCCAGGGCGTCTGGCACGGAAGAGGCCATCTGGAGCGTGGCCCCGCACTCCGTCAGGGTATCGCTAAGCAGCTGAAGAATGTCTTCATCATCATCGACGAGCAAAACCTTGACCCCGATCAATGGGAGCTGAGTTTGGAGGGGTGTGATTTCTTCCGCAGGGGAATGCCAGTAGCCCCCACCTTGCAGGTGGGGGATGACACGCTTTTGGGAAAGGACAAGCGGAAGAAGGACGGAGAAGGTGGCTCCGTGCCCTTCTCCGGCGCTATCGGCCCGCACCGTGCCCCCATGCAACTCCACGAGATGGCGCACAATCGCCAGCCCCAGTCCCAGCCCTCCATGTCGGCGCGTGCTCGTCCCATCAGCCTGCCGGAAGCGGTCGAAGATGAAGGGAAGAAAGTGCGGGTCGATGCCCTCGCCCGAGTCGCTCACACTGATTTGCGCGGCGCTCCCAACGCGCTCCAGCAACACCCTCACCTGCCCACCCGTCGGGGTGAATTTGATGGCATTAGAGAGCAGGTTCCAGAAAACCTGTTGCAGGCGATTGGCGTCTCCGGCGAGGTGACGTGCGGAGGGATCAACGGTCACGAGCAGTTGAATATCCCTGGCATCCGCTGCAAGTTGCACCGAATCAATGGCGGCGTTGATTACCGTCGCCGCATCGACCGGGCTGATGCTAAGGCGCAGCTTGCCTGTGATAATGCGCGACACATCGAGCATATCCTCGATGAGTTGAGCCTGCACTTTAGCGCTACGCTCAATAATGGCAAGCCCCCGTTCCAGGGTGGCCTCGTCCCTCCGGCCCCTATTCAGTCGGTGGAGCCAGCCCAGAATAGTAGTGAGGGGTGTTCTGAGTTCGTGCGAGACGGTGGCGAGGAACTCATCCTTCATGCGATTCGCCTGCTCGGCCTCCTCGACCTGGCGCTCCAGCTGCTCCTTCATCGCGCGAAGGGCGGCTTCCGCCTCCTGGCGCTCCGCCACCTCTGCCTTGAGCAATCTGGCCTGCTGCTGTAGGCGAAGGATTTCCCTGAGACGAGCATCAGAGGTATCCAGAGCGTTGTAGCTCTCAGCAGGGATGATGTGGGAGTGGGCGTCACAGACGTGGTTGAGCGGTTGGATGAGGGCCTCCCCATCAAACCCGTGCATGGGGTAAGCACAGAAGAGGCAGAAGGTGTAACTTTTTTGCAGCTCATTCCATAGTGCTTCCAGGCGAACCGCAGCGTCTTGATTGCCCTCTGCCCAAAGCAGCGCCACCATCTCTCCAAAAGCTCGCACACGGGGATAATGGGCGGTCATCTGGGCCATTAGACCGCCGATAACCTCCGCAAATCGCTCTGGATGAGGCCAACCCTCTACTATAAAGGTAGAGAGCATTTCCGCTGCATCCAATGCCACATACTGCCCTGCCGCGCGGAGACTTTCCACATCCAGCCACCTTGCCTGCAATTCTTTCTCTAGGGCAGTAAGGTGAGCCGCTGTGGCGATAATGATGGTGCCCTCGCCCAGGCGAAGCCCCGTGGCGATAAAGCCGCTGAGCGACTCCAGTAGACAGCTATCGCTCTCGTAGAATTGGGCAAAGTGCTCGGAGTTTCCCATCATACTCCAATCCACGCTCGGTGCCCTGGCCTGGAGTACAGCGTCTCCTCTTAGCTTACCCTCTCGAGCCGTATCGTGCTGTTTGGTTTGAATCACGGGAGCCCCCTGAGAATGGCAAAATAAGCGCCTTGATGGGTACACAGCACAAAAATTGGAGGCTGCTAAAGCGAAGGGCCTGCAAGTTGTATGCCAAGGATGTACCTGATCATCAATAAGTGTGCTGCTTGCCCGGCTATACGGCTATAGCGGGGCCACCTACCCGCAGAGCGTGCGTCTTGCACAGCCTTCGGCGCGGCCCGAAAGAGCGAATTATTCCGCACCCCAGCTATAACAAAATCTGTCGCACCTCGCTGGTAAAGTGGCGGCAGCAGGTGAGGCCCTCACCTGCTCTTTCCCTTTCCTCCCCCTCCCTTGCAAGGAAAAACGCTCGTGGAACCCCAACACATTGTGATTCGTGGTGCCCGCCACCATAACCTGCGCAGCGTTGACCTGAGTATCCCGCGCTACAAACTCGTTGTGCTGACCGGGGTCAGTGGCAGCGGAAAGTCCTCGCTGGCCTTCGACACCCTCTACGCTGCATGATGTGGGGTTGGATTACATAAAACTCGGCCAATCCGCGACCACGCTGAGCGGCGGCGAGGCGCAGCGCATCAAGCTCTCGAAGGAACTCAGCCGTGTTGCCACGGGGCGCACGATGTACATCCTCGATGAGCCTACGACGGGGCTACACGTCGCCGACATTCAGCGCCTGCTCGACGTGCTGCACCGCCTAGTCGAGGCAGGCAACAGCGTCGTGGTCATTGAGCACAACCTGGACATCATCAAGAGCGCGGATTGGCTCATTGACCTTGGCCCGGAAGGGGGCGCGGCGGGCGGCTATGTGATCGCGCAGGGCACCCCGGAGCAGGTCGCCGAGGTTTCTGAGAGCTACACCGGGCACTTCCTGCGCTCTACCCTGGACGGCTATCGGGTCGATTCCGCTGACACCTATCGGCTCCCTACCGCCGAGAAAGCCGTCGCGGGCTGAGGGTATCTGTTCCTTCATCCGTGCAAACCATGCTATTCTATCCCGCTCTCAGCCGGTTCCCGACCCTTCTCTTTCAACCCGGAGCTGCTTGTGACCCGCAAAAGCGAATTCGTCGTGCAGGGAGCTTACCCCTATGACCGCCGCAGCGTCCCACGCTGGATCATCTCTCATCTCTGGCGCTACCGGGGCTTCCTGCTCACCGCGCTGACCCTCTTCCTGGCAAGTCACCTCGCCTACTCGATGGCCCCCGTGCTGATTGGGCGCGCCGCCGAGGAGATTCTCCACCCGACCACTCCCAACGCTCTACGGAACCTCGCGCTGGGTATCCTGGCCGTCCTCGTCTTTGACGGTTTTGCCATGCTCCTGGGTAGCTACTCGGTGGAGGTTATCGCCAAGCATTTCGAGGCGGACGCGCGCGAGGAGCTCTACGCCAGCTTGCTGGGCAAGAGCCAGACCTTCCACGACCGGCAGCGCGTCGGCGACCTCATGGCGCGAGCGACTGATGATGTAGGTAACCTGAGCAGCATGACCATGCCCGGTCTGAGCCTCATCACCGAGACAGGGTTTGCCATCGTGGTGCCGCTGAGCTACATCGCCTCCATCAGCCCGGAAATGCTCCTCGTGCCGCTGGGCTTTATTTTCACCTATGTCATTGCAGTGCGCCGCTACACCCAGCAGCTCAACCCCGTCACGCAGGCGCAGCGCGCGCAGTTTGGCCGGATGAATAGCGGGCTGGAAGAAACCATTTCCGGCATTGAGGTGGTCAAGGCAAGCGCGCAGGAGCCCTTCGAGCGGGGCAAATTCTACGACAACGCGCGCCGCTACCGGGAACTGTTTGTCGAGCAGGGTAAGATCGAGGCGCGCTACCTGCCCCTGCTGCTCTTCGGTATCGCCCTGGGGCTGACCTTCCTGCACGCGATGCTCCTCTACCAGCAGGGGCGGCTCACCATTGCCGAGATCATTGCCATCATGGGGCTGATGAATGTCCTGCGCTTCCCAACCTTTATTTCCATCTTCACCTTCTCGCTCGTCCAGATGGGGCTGGCCAGCGCGGCCCGCATCCTGAATATCATCGACGCCGAGAGCGAGCTGGATGAGAACCAGGGTGGCTACCAGGAACCCATGCGGGGCGACATCGTCTTCGACAGCGTGACCTTCCGCTACGGCGATACGACGGTGCTGGAGGGCGTCTCTTTCCAGCTTCGTGCGGGGCAGACGGTCGCGGTGGTGGGGCAGACCGGCTCCGGCAAGAGCACGCTGGCGCAGCTCGTCAACCGCACCTACGATACCACCGAGGGGAAAATCCTGATCGATGGCGTGGACGTGCGCGCGTGGGATCTCAACGCGCTCCGCTCGCAGATTTCCAAGATTGAGCAGGATATCTTTCTCTTCTCCCGCTCCCTGGCGGACAACATTGCCTTCGGTGCCCCCGGCGCGAGCCGCGCCCAGATCGAGCAGGCCGCCCACGAGGCACAGGCGCACGAGTTCATCCACTCTTTCGCGGAGGGCTACGACACGGTCGTGGGCGAGCGAGGCGTGACCCTCTCCGGGGGGCAGCGGCAGCGCATTGCCCTGGCCCGCGCCTTCCTGAGCGATCCCCGCATCCTGATTCTGGATGACTCGACGAGCGCCATTGATAGCGCCACCGAGGACGAGATTCAGCGCGCCATCCAGCGCGCCCGGCAGGGTCGGACAACGCTGCTCATCACCCATCGCCTCTCCCAGATTCGCTGGGCCGACACGATTCTTGTGCTGGAGCGGGGCCGGGTGGTCGCCAGCGGCAGCCACGAGGAGCTTCTGCGTCACTCGCCGCTCTATCGGCGCATCTTCGCACGCTACGAGGTAGAACTCCCGCCCCTGGAGGCGATTCAGTCGGGTTGATGCGACGACGAGCGAGATGGGGATTACTCATCCTGAGTGCAGCGGTGTTGTTTGCGCTACTCCTGACCAGCCGGTATCGCGTACCAGAGGCGGTGCCCCTCGCGCTGGCGCGGGTGGGCCCGCGCGGCTGCGCCGACATCGCGGACATCAGCCCCAGGCAGAGCTCGGCGGCGCAGCGTCCCGCGCCGCTGCCATCGCCCATTCCAGCGGCTGGCCCGGCCCCCACCGAGGATCGCATTGGTTTTCCGGTGGGCTATCAAGAAAATTTCGCGCTCTACTTTGTCATAGATCGCCCGGACCTGCGCGAGGTGCGCGTGGCCTGTGCGAACGTGCTGGCCGCCTCCGCGCTGCCCGGCCAGCCACTTCCGTACGGGAGTGTTTTCATTATGGAGGGCTGGGCGGTGGCGGTGGATGAGCGGGGCTTGCCCATCTTCGACGCGTCGGGCCATCTCATCCGCGAGCAACTGAACTCGCTCATGGTCATGCGCAAGGGCGAGGGCTTCGGCGCGGCCTACGGAGAGGCGCGCACCGGCGCGTGGGAGTACGGGGCCTATCAGCCGGACGGTTCCTATCTGGTCGCGCCCCAGCAGAGCCATAGCTGCGCGGCCTGCCATCGCCAGCAGTCCAGCGCCGAGGCCGATTGGCTCTTTCGAAGTCGGCTCTTTTTCAAGCCAACAGAGGCGAGCCGCGCGCCCGAGGCAGGTCCGAGGGAGGTCATCCCATTTCACTACCTGTTCCGCCCGGGGACGGTGAATGCACGGGTGGGGAGCACCATCACCTGGAGCAACCTGGACGAGGTGTGGTACACGATCACGGCGGCGGATGGCTCCTTCGATTCCGGGCCACTCGCGCCGGGGCAGCACTTCAACCATACCTTCAACCAGGCGGGCCGCTACGAATACTTCAGTTCTTTTCATCCGGGTATGCGAGGAACTATTCAGATTATAGAGTGAGAAGGAACCGCTATGGGTTTTCTGATGGACGGCCTTGATGCCGAGGCGTATGACCGCAGCTACACAGACCGCGCCCTGGTCCGCCGCATCCTGAGCTACTTCCGCCCGGAGGGACGCAAGATGCTGATGGTGGTGCTTGCCATCGTTCTGACCGCCCTCATCGACACGAGCCTGCCCATTCTGATCTCGCGCAGCCTGGATCGCCTCCAGGGGCAGGTCGCCCGGTTAGACCTCCTGATCATCGCGGGCACCATCGCGGGGCTCGCCTCGCTCTCCTGGCTCTTCAACTATGGGCGACGCACCCTCTCGGCCAGGGCGGTGGGTAGTGTGGTGCTGCGCCTGCGCGAGGATGCCTTCGATGCGGTGGTAGCGCGGGATCTTTCCTTTTACGATACCTTCGCCTCTGGCAAGGTCGTCAGCCGCGTGACCTCGGACACGCAAGCCTTCTCGCAGGTGGTGACCCTGACGATTGACCTGATGAGCCAGCTGCTGCTCGTGCTCTTTCTGATTGGCTATCTCTTTTCCGTCGATGCGCGCCTCACCTGGATGACCCTGGCGCTGACCCCCTTCATCGTCGGGGCGGCGCTGGGCTTCCGCACCTTTGCCCGCAACGCCATCACGCAGGCGCGGCGCATGGGCGCGGTGGTCAGCTCCCATGTTCAGGAGACGGTCAGCGGCATCGGGGTGGCGAAGAGTTTCCGGCAGGAGGCGGCGATCTACCAGGAGTTTCGGGGTGTTAACGAGCAGTCCTATCACATCAACCTGCGCACGGGCCTCATCTTCAGCGGCATCTTCCCCATTCTAAATATTCTGGCTGGTATCGGCACAGCGACCTTGGTCTACTTCGGCGGGGAGAGTGTCAAAGCAGGGCAACTGAGCCCCGGTGACTGGTACCTCTTCATCCAGGGCTTGGGACTTTTCTGGTTTCCCCTGACCAGCATCGCCTCCTTCTGGAGTCAGTTTCAGATCGGGCTCGCGGCAGGCGAGCGCGTTTTTGCCCTGATCGACGCGGAGCCAGCGGTGGTCCAGGTAGATGACATAAAGTTGGGAGACGTGCGCGGGGAGATTCGCTTCGAGCACATCACATTCCGTTACAACGCGCAGGAGCAGGTGCTTGACGACTTCTCGCTCACCATCCAGCCGGGCGAGACCATCGCGCTCGTCGGCCACACGGGCTCGGGGAAGTCCAGCCTCGTCAAGCTCATTGCCCGCTTCTACGAGTTCCAGGGTGGGCGGCTGCTGATCGATGGCCATGATATTCGTTCGCTGGACCTTGCCACCTATCGCCAGCACCTGGGCATGGTCACGCAGAGCCCCTTCCTCTTCGATGGCAGCGTGCGCGACAACATTCGCTACGGGAACCAGAGCGCCAGCGATGAGCAGGTCAACGAGGCGGCGCGGCAGGTGGGCGGGGGGGATTGGATTCAGGGCTTGCCCAATGGCCTGGACACCGAGGTCGGGGAG
>JACCSL010000296.1 GCA_013812995.1 Ardenticatenales bacterium
GCTCCAGGCAGCCTCCAGCGCCTGCACGATCTGGGGATAGCTGGACCGATAGCGTCGTCGCAGCGTCGCAATCATCGGCTTGATGCGGTGCGAGGGTGGCTCCTCGGTCAAAATCTGGTAGAAGACAGAGCCCAGCGAGTAGAGGTCACCCTGCTCAGATACCTGGTTGACATGACTGGGGTGAATGTAAGTCTCATACTTGGACGGAACCGCACTCATCTGGTCGATGGTGTGATGGCCGAAGTCGGTCACACGCAAGAAAAGCTGACCATTGCGCACCTCCACCAACAGGTTGCCCGGGTGGAGACGGCCATGCACGATGGAGCGACGGTGGGCGTACTCCAACGCATGGAGCGCCTGATTCAGCAGATTCAGGTGCTCCGTCAAATCCTCGGAGGTCGTCAGAACATCTGTAATTTGCTGTCGCCCCTTGAGGTACTCGGATACAAAGAAATAGAGCGGAACCTGTCCCTCCTCCAGCCCGCCCTGTTCTTCGCCATAGTCAATCAGATTGACGATATGCTCCTGACGCACCTCCCACATCTGCTGCACGACGGCGCGCACGGTCTTGGCAATCGTGGGGGCGCGCGCTTCCTTCGTCACAGGGATGGCGCGCATCGCGACATCTAGTTGAAGGTCTTTGTGGTGGGCCCGGAAGACAAGGCTACAGGGAATCTCCTCCGCCTTGTTGAAGGTAATAACCAGTTTATCCGGCTGCGAGTCATCTGTGATGGCCTGCACCTCGGTCAGTAGCCGATCAAGGGAATACTGGCGAATCTTTTTGGGTATGCTGATCGTGATGGGCATAAACGCTCCTGGGCCATGTGACCATCCAATGATAGGACCAATTGAGCTATTTTTTCAAGTTATCATCACTTGCTCGTCAGGTTTATATAAACTTTGCCCTCCATCGCTTGCGTGCTATTGCGGGTTAGGGTAGTGTATGATAGAGAGTATCAACGCACCAAACGTGCTGGTGCAATTGACCTATTTGACGGAGAGGCGCTACCTTAAGTAAGGTACTATCTCTGTTACTTCAAATTCACGAGTCATCTATGGATACCCGTATACATTACCTCCGCTTACTCAACGAAGTCGAACGTCGATTCGACAAGCCGGATTGGACAAATATCCGCGCCTGGTTGGAGGAAGAAGCAGGCAAAGAGCGGGTCCGGGACGAGCAGTTTATCCCGCTCTCCATCCAGGCCCTGAACCTCTCTGACGAGGTAGCACTCCAGCCGGGCGATAGAGTTCTTGGTCCTATCTTCAGTCGCACCGAGCAGTTTCGCGTGCCGCCCGGAAGCCAGTTAGGGGCTTCCCTCTATGGGCTCGGCTCCATAGAGGTGGGCGAAAATAGCCAGATCATTGGGGATATCTTGGCGCTAGAGCAGATTCTCTGGCAAGGTGGCGCGACAAGCTCCGTGCGCAACCTCGTGGCCCCTCGCATTCGGCTTAGCACACCCGCTGGGCTTATCTATGGCGGTATCTGGTGCGACACGCTGTACAGCGATGAAAAAGACGCCCATGTTCTGCCCGGCACGGTGGTGCAGGGGCAGGTGATTGTAGATGAGCCTGCGGATGGTGTGGTCGTGGTAGGCGCAGAATCCCAACTGGGAGGCCTACAGGTCCAGGGAACCGTCGAGACGCAGCGCGGTGTAGCGGCCAGCCATATCTATGCCAACGGTCCGATTCGCATCGGGCGCAACAACCGGGTTGGCTATGTCGAGGGAACCGATGTCTGGGTCGAGAGTGGCTCGCAGATTGGGCAGATCGTCAGCAGTGGGGATGTGGCCCTGAAACGGGGTGTCACCGTGGACACCATTCGCGCGGTCGGGAACATCAGCCTCGATGCCAATGTCACGGTTACCGGCTCCGTGCTCCTCTCCGAGCAGGGGCAACTCCGGATTTCTGGGGACAAGGGGTGGCACACGCAGCGGGAACGATGGTTCTACCTGCTTCCCGATCAGGAACTCCAGCCTTTTGTCGAGGGGAACGCGCCGCCAGCCAACAGCAGCCTGCTGGCACTTCGTTCCCTCACTCACCTACTATGGAAACAAGTGCAAGAGCTATCGGGGAGGCCCGCGAATGGATCGGTTTAAGTCACTGCCCGGCGTCATCTTCGGGACGGATGGACAGCCGCCTAAATATATTGAGGAACTGGCGCTCGTCATCGGCCTGGCCGCCGACAAGGTCAAAACAGAGGTGGAACAAAGCCACCAGAGCGAGCATCGCCAGAACTGGATGCTCGCTCTGGTGCTCCTGATCGGCAGCGCCGTGATTGTGACGCTGGGGGTCTGGTGGGCGTTGAGCCGGGGAATACCGAATGTTGTTCCCATCTTGCTGGGTGCTGGGGCCTTTGTTCTGGTCTTTATCCTCGTGGTAGTTAGCCCGCTCCGCCCTAAAAACACCACCAGTACCCGTGAGACCGCGGCCGTGACCCGCCTGGGTCGCTTTTATTGGCCCGTGGGGATCCTTCCCCTCTCCTCGGATCGTGGGGTGCTCTGGGATCCGCTGACGCAGACCGATGGCAAGCTCCACATTATGACGGTGCCTGCCGAGTATGGCGCGGAGAGCGAGGAGGCCGTTGCCTCAGCCGAGCGCGCGAGCGAGGCGTTTAAGGTGCTTCTCAATTTCAGCGAGGGGCTGGAGGGGATTCAGCCGCAGGCCATTCCCTGGCCCGGCAACGAGCCTGACGACTCCACGAAACGGCTCGGGCAGGATGTTTCCCACCTTTGGCAGCAGATGATCCCAATCACGTTGGAGGAGGCCATGCCTGCCGTGCCGCCCGCCACCGTTGAGCACGGTTCCGACTGGATGCACCTTGACACGTCCAGCGAGCATCTCCATGAGTTTTACACGGCGATCACGACGCTGCGAACCATTGTCGATACCTACCGGCAGCGCGCAGCGGACCTGGTTGATGCGGCGCGTGAGGTGCTGGTGGATCGCCACTGGCGTGTGTTGAACCAGGTCGAACAGGATCGCACCGAGCACTTCGCCCCCAGCCGGGTCGTTTCAGCGCTCGGAGAGCGGTCCCTACCGACGAGCCCGAATGAGTCGCTGCTGCTAACGCCTGCGGACACGATGAATCAGGTACAGGAAAGCGTGCGCGTGCTCCAGACCGCCCTCCAGCCGTTGGACAAGGCGGTACAGAGCGCCCTCCAGCAGTATGAACAAGATGAGGTCCGAGAGCTACAGGTAGCTGAGCAGCGCTTCATGGAGCGCCGCCGGGAGCTAGATGACGATAAGAGACGGCTGGATCTACTCGACTCGGATATTCTCAAACTCGGGCAGATGCTGGACGAGCAGCAGGAAAAGATTCGCCAGTATGCCCTGACAGTCCTCCAGGGATTCAAGGAAATTGCAGAGGTTCCGCTCAACGCGGTACGTGAGCAACTATTGGCGCTTCAGCACTCCATTGATAGGGCATGTCTGCTGATCGATGATGTGGCTCAAAAAATCGAGCTGGAAGAAGTCGAGCGGACACTGGGCTCCTTGCAGGCCGTCACGCAGAAGGCCCAGACGGAGTGGCTCAACATTGCAGAGGAGATGCCGAAGCGGAGCAGTGAGGTCAACGCTCGTGTTGACCGCATCAGTGAGCAACTCACCCACCTCATGGAGCGCCCCGAGGTCGGGGATCAGGACATCCTCCAGCAAATCGAGATCTCTGTGAAGGATGTCCAGCGCGTCTCACGCGTTGTGGTAAGCTGGGCCGCCGCGCAGGAAGACCCCATCACGCCTGTCGAGGACAAGGAGCGAGAGCTGGCAACCCACCTGGTTGCCCTGCGCGACCAGCGCCATAAGCTGGAGAGTTCCAGCGCCATTCTCGATGCACTCACCGCTGCGGGCTCTCCGGAACCGCTCACGCTACTGACGGGACTGACGCGGGTAGAGCAGACGCTCACAGCCTTCATGCGCCTCTCGGATCAAACAACGACCACCGTGGCTGCGATGGACAACTCTGCTGCCGCCGTCAAGCTTCAGGCTGAGCGGCTGAGCAAGCTCCTGCGCGAGCGCGATGATGTCAGTGGCCACTACAACGCGAAGTTGACCGCCTTCCAGCAAGAAGAGCAGTTGCTTATTGCTGACATTCGGGAGCGGTGGCAGGCAGAGCGTTTGACGCTTGAGGGACGACGAGCCACGCTGGATCGTCTCACCGATGCTGTCGGGCAACGCTTTGCGCGAGCACGCCAGGTGCCCGCTGTCGAGCGGATGGGGCTGCTTCAAGATGAAGCATCGGCGCACTGGCCCGACCTGATTGTGAACCAGATGGGACATGGTATCGACCTCTGGGGACAGCGGGTGGCGGGGTTGGATTATGCGGAGGGTGAGACCCTCATCGACCGGGTGCGCCGTGACCTGGAGGAGTGCTTTGATGAGATCAATGCGCGCGCGGTACCAATGAACCTGCCAGAGAGCAAAGAGGCACTGCGCCCCCAACTCTGTTTTGTGCCCTTCTGGCTGGTAGAGACGGAGGACAGACCTGGAGACGTAACGAATCCCGGCAAACGGCTTCACCTCTTCCCGCCGCTGAAGATCGCGCCTCGTACCCCAACGGAGCAGCCGCAGGTCGAGGAGCTCCTCTACCCAGAACTCAATCGCCGCCTGATGACCTACGTGCGCCAGGACTTCTCCAAGGAGCAGGTCACGGTGGATGCGCTGAGTTTTGGCCCTGCCGCACTGAGTGAGAAGGCACGCAAGCTGGATATCGACGCTGCCGCCCCCGCCCTCCAAGCGTTGGCGGTTGCCATCTCCCACCACCTGATCTTCTTCCGAACCACGGACGAGGCACTCAAGCGGGTGATCAACAACAGTCTCAACGCGCTTATCCCGGAAACGCAGATTCTGGAAGCGTGGGCACAGAGCACACAGTTGCAACAACCCGCTATCACAGATCGCCAGCAGCAGCGCCAACTTCCAAAGCAGCCTGCCAATAAGACCGGGGTTGTCGTGTATGATGATGGGGATGATGATGATGTGATTGAGGGAGTGCGCGTTTACAGCGAGGACGATTAACCTCGTGGCAGAGGCAGTGCCGCCGCCCCGCCTGCTCCTGCTCTCGACAGCGAATAGCTATCGGAGCGAGGCGTTTGGCAGGGTAGCGGCCTCGCTGGGCGTTGAGGTGGTGCGCGGCCTCGATCTGCCTAAAGCCTTGGCCGGTCTATACCCCACCGCGCTGGCCCTTGAGTTTTCAAACCCCGAGGGGGCCGCTGCCGATATCGTGGCAGCGGCCCAACATACCCCCTTCTGCGCGATTCTTGCGGTAGATGACAGTGGGAGCCTCGTGGCGGCA
>JACCSL010000301.1 GCA_013812995.1 Ardenticatenales bacterium
ATTCAGAAATACCGTTAGCAAGCATTCCCAGTTCGGGTCCCCCAAGCGGAAGCGTAAAGAAGAAGGTTGAGCCGCAGCCGACCTTGCTCTTAACATTGAGAGACCCCCCATGCATCTCTATCAAGCGTCGGCTGATTGGCAGGCCCAACCCCGTCCCACTGTAGCCGTGGGCAGAATCCGCCTGTCCAAACTCTTGGAAGATGGTCTCCAATTTTTCCTCTGGGATGCCGGGACCCGTGTCCTCCACCTGAATCGTTACTTTTTCTTCAGCCGTGCTGGCACGGACGATAATGGATCCTTTCTCCGTAAACTTGGCTGCGTTGGAGATCAAGTTGAGCAGCACTTGGTAGAGGCGCTGTCGGTCTGCCATCACAGGCGGGAGGAGACCCACCTCTTTCCGCATCTCAACCGGTTTGTTTTCAACCAGAAGGATACTGCTGCCGATAACGGCCTCAATCACTTCCACCAGTTGAACCTCCTCAAAAAGCAACTCCATCTTGCCCGCTGCAATTTTGGAGAGGTCGAGAATATCATTGATGACTCCCAGAAGGTGTTTGCCCGAATTGTGGATCATAGTCAGATCCTGTTTCTGTAGCTCCGTGATGGGCCCATCTATACCCTTCAGCAACAATCTGGAAAAGCCAATAATGGAATTCAGGGGAGTGCGCAGTTCGTGCGAGACGCTGGTGAAGAAGCGACTCTTGAGTTCATCGAGTTCCTGAAGACGCTCCAGTTCTGCTTGCGTCTGAATCGTTTGTGCAATCTCAAGAGCGACAGCTATATGATTGCTGATTGCCTGGAGTATCTCAACCTCATCCTCTGTAAAGATACCCCCGGCAAGATGATTGTCCAGGTACACCACCCCTATGAGCTTCTCCTGCATGATAAGGGGGGCTGCTAAAATGCTACGCAGGCCGTGGGTAATGATGCTCACGGCTCCCAGCAGAGCACCCTCTTCCGTACCACTGACGATGATCGGCTTGCGGCGACTACGGACCTGTTCAACAACCGTGCGGCTGTAGCCCGTCAGGTCGATCAGGTCTTGCCCACTTGAATCTCTTCCCGCTCGCAGAATCAATTGCCCCTCTTCTCCCTCACACAGGAAGAGAAAAGCTCGCTCTGCGGCCAGAATGCGAACCACAGCATCCAGGGCGGCACGGGCCTGTTTATCAGGGCTAAGCATTGAGGAAGAGGCGAGACTTATTTCCAGCAACGCATGCAGATGACGTTGAAGTTTGAGGGAAAAGGTATCTGTCGTGGGCGTCCCTATCCGCTGGACGTGCCCTGATCTGTTACCCCAGGAGGAATCCCCGAATTGAAACTCACTTTGGATATGGCGGGCGCGGTTGGGCCAGCCATGCTCGAGCGCCAGATGGTAGGCAACACGGGCCTGATAGATTGCCATCTCACGATCCTCATCAAGCAGGAGGTGGGCACGGTGGCGAGCAACCTCGAAGAGCACCCAGGGGCTTCCTAGCGAGAGCGCCAATTCCTCCGCTTCAGCAAGATGCTGACGGGCCTGGCGCAGATGTCCCTGGAGTCCCTCGTAGGCACCCTTTATAACCATATAGTGCGACCGCAACTCGGGGTGAGTGGCCGCGCGTTCCAGTTCAACAAGGGCCGTGCGGAGGCACAAAAGAGCGGTCTGCCGCTCTCCTTCTTCTGCACGCATCGCCTGGGTCAGGCGGGCGTAGCCCTGAAAAACATAAAAATGACGCAGGTGCAGACGAGCGCTTTCCGGACGGATGGCTAGCTTTCCATATTGGACAATAGTCTCTTCCAGGGGGCTGCCCAATTCACCCAGTTCCAGATGGATGAGTACCTGATGCCCCAGAAAACTCGCCCAGAGCCATCCACCCTGTTCATCAGGAAGTTCGCCAAGGTGTGCCAGGGCCTGGCTTAAATGTTTCTGGCTTTCCGGAATCTGTCCCATGAGTACCAGAAGCACTCCCTGATAGAAGGCGATGGGATGGAGCGGCATCTCCTTCTCAGAAGAGGTCGCCTGTTCGACCCGCTGGATGGCACGCCGCACCCAATCACTTGCCTCTTTTACATAGCCGCGCATAAGAAGAGACCAGGTCAGGTCCAGACACCCCTTCAGATAATTTCCCACCTCCATCCAGTGGCCATGATCTTCCAGGCAGCGCTGTAGGAGTCGGCTGGCCTCCCGTGTTTGGCCGCCAAAATGCTTCGCCAGTGCCGCATGGAGAAGGATGTAGGGTAGCAGGAAGCGATCATTGAGCTGTTCCGTAAGGCGGAGCGCCTTTTGGCTATAGCGCTCTACCTCCTCGGGGCGGTTCCATATCCCCATGAGGAGTGCATAGTGGATATAGGCCCTGGCCAGTTCACCCGAGGGACCCAGGAGATGAGCCATATAAACAGGCCGCACCATCATTTGAAGCGTCAGCAGGTCGTCGTGCAGTTCGAAGAAGAGCGCCCGAATTCCGGCTTCGTAGAGTTGAATAAGCACCTCAAGCCGTTCCCGCTTCAGCCCCCTGGCGCTCCCGTAGCGCCAACTCCAGCGGTCCAGCAATTGGGCCAGGAGCCAGTAGCGGCCAGTCAAGAGCAACTGGAGAGGGGTGGGCTCGGGGGCTCCCTGATCCAGCTCGGTAAACCCCTCCACGAGCTGATTCCACGCCCCCTCCAACTTGTATTTGGCAAGGTAGACGTCCGCCAGATAAACCCGGAA
>JACCSL010000312.1 GCA_013812995.1 Ardenticatenales bacterium
CCAATGAGATCAGCGGTTTCTATATCCAGGATGCTACGGGCGATAGCAATGCGTTGACCTCGGATGGTGTCTTTGTCTACTCGACGAGCGCGGTAACCGTGGGCAACACGGTGCGCGTCGTGGGCACGGTGGACGAGTACTTCGCTCTGACCGAGTTGACCACGGTCACCAGTGTCAGTGATTGTGGAGCGGGTTCCGCGATTCAAGCCATGACCCTGACGCTGCCCATCACCAGCACAACGGTTCTGGAAAAATACGAGGGTATGCTGGTTACCTATCCCCAGACCCTCTACGTCACGGATAACTTCACGCTGGGACGCTACGGTCAGGTAGACCTGGCCTCTGAGCGCCTCTTCCAGCCCACCAACGTTATCACGCCGGGGCTAGACGCGACGAACCTGGCCGCACAGAATGAGCTCAAGATCATTACCCTGGATGATGCTATTACCACCCAGAACCCTGATCCGGTCATCTACCCGGCCCCGCAACTCACCGCGACCAACACGCTCCGCTCGGGAGACAGCGTGACCGGGCTCACGGGTGTAATGCATTACGGCTTTAGCACCTATCACATCCAACGTACCATCACGCCCAACTTTGTTGAGAGCAACCCGCGCCCCAGCAGCCCGGATGCTGTCGGTGGAACCTTCCGAATCGCCAGCTTCAATGTGCTGAACTACTTCAATACCATCGATCAGACAGGCGCTCAGTGCTACCCGAGCATGGCTAAGAGTGACTGCCGAGGGGCCGATAGCGCGACCGAGTTTACGCGCCAACGCGACAAGATCATCAACGCGATGTTGACCTTGAATCCCGACGTTGCGGGCCTCATGGAGATCGAGAACGATGGCTATGGCGCAACCAGTGCCATCCAGGATCTGGTCAATGGTCTGAACGCCGCCGCACCCAATGGCACCACCTATGACTTTATTGATCCAGGCACCCCTAACCTCGGTGGGGACGCGATTGCGGTAGGGTTTATCTATCGCGTGGAGACCGCTGAGCCGGTCGGCGCGGCAGTCACAAAGAGTGATGGTGCCTTCAGCGCATCCAATCGCCAACCTCTGGTACAGACGTTCCGCGAACTAAGCACGGATGGCCTCGTAACCGTTGCTGTCAACCACTTCAAGTCCAAGGGCTCCGCCTGTAGCGGGGATCCCGATCTGGGCGATGGACAGGGCAACTGCAACCTCACCCGTCTGGCTGCGGCTAATGACCTGGCGACCTGGCTCGCCACCGATCCTACAGGGAGCGGCGATGCCGACTACCTGATCATCGGTGACCTGAACTCCTACGCCAAGGAAGATCCCATCACCGCGCTCAAGGATGTGGGCTATACGGATCTGATCAATGCCTATCAGGGCGACCATGCCTATGGCTATCTCTTTAATGGGCTGGCCGGCTATCTCGACCACGCCCTGGCAAACTCCGACCTGCTTAGTCAGGTAACGGGCGCGACAGAGTGGCACATCAACTCCGATGAGCCGATCAGCTTGGACTACAACATGGAGTTCAAGACCGCTAACCAGCAAACTCTCTACTACAACGATGATCCCTATCGCTCGTCGGACCACGATCCTGTTCTGGTAGGGATGACCCTGGTCGATAGTACCCCCGCACCCACGGTGCAGCTCAGCAGCAGCGTCTATACCGTCACCGAGAGCATTGGTACCGCCACGATCACGGCGACCCTCAGTGCCGCCTCCGCTGTCACCGTTACCGCGCAGTACACAACCACTGACGGCACAGCGGATAGCAGTGACTACACGGTGAGCAATGGGACGGTCACCTTCACACCGGGGTTTACCAGCACCACCTTCATGGTTCCCGTCACCAACGATACCCTGGATGAACTCAACGAGACGCTCAATATCACATTGAGTGCTTCAAGCCTGGGGTCGCCCAACAGTGCCACCCTGACCATCGTGGACAACGATACGAGCACGGTGCGCTTCAGCAGCCCGACCTATAGTGTCAACGAGAGTGCGGGCACCGCGACGATCACACTGACACTGAGTCTACCGACCTCCTTCCCCTTTACCGCGAGTTACGCAACGTCTAACGGCACCGCCGTGGCAGGCAGCGATTACGTTACCACGACCGGGACGGTCAC
>JACCSL010000334.1 GCA_013812995.1 Ardenticatenales bacterium
ACCCAACCCCATCAGGAAACAGCACGATGAAATACAAACTGGTTATTTTCGATTTCGATGGCACGCTCGCGGATAGCTTCCCCTGGTTTCTGGGTATCGTTGACAGAGTGGCGGATAAGTACAACTTCAAAAGAGTAGAGGAGGGCGACCTCGAGCTCGTGCGGGGCTATGAGGCCAGCGCGATTCTAAAGCACTTCCGGGTTCCCATCTGGCAGCTACCGATGATTGCCAACCACGTGCGAACGCTCATGGGGCAGGATATTCATCAGATCGCTCTGTTCGACGGCATAGACGCCCTTTTGCGGCATCTATCGCACAGCGGCGTGACGTTGGCGCTGGTTACCTCGAATTCCTATGAGAATGTTCGCCAGGTACTCGGTTCGGAAAACGCGGCCCTCATCCAGCATTACGAGTGCGGGGTTGGCATCTTCGGCAAACAGTCGAAACTCAAGAAGGTGCTCAAGCAGAGCGGGATTTCAGCGCATGAGGCCATCGCCATTGGCGATGAGATGCGCGACGGCGAGGCCGCCGCGAAGGCAAAGATTGCCTTCGGCGCGGTCTCCTGGGGATACACGAGGATTGAGGCGCTGAAAGCGCATTCTCCCAGCGAGGTCTTTACCACCGTTGGGGAAATCGCGGAGAAAATCGCCTGACCTTAGCCAGGCCCCACCCGCTGCACCCGGCGTCGCTTGGCTCCGCTGGGCACGTGGAGCAGGCCCTGCTCCACGATGAGGGTGGCAGGGCGGCAGTCGTAGCCTTCCAGCGTGGCGGCGACGCTCTGCTGCACGGCACGCGCGATATCATCGAAGGGTGTGTGCGGCGCGACCTCCAGGTGAATGCACAGATGACCCTGTCGCTCCTGAACCAACTGGTACTCGCTGATTTCCTGGCTTGCGAGCAGCACCATGCGCCGCAGGGTGTCCGGGAAGAAGGGACGCGCCTCCCCTGCGCGCGTCTCGAAGTAGCAGATGTCGTCGCAGCGCCCCTCGATGGCGTGAATCACGCGGTAGGGCGAACCGCAGGCGCAGGGCTCTGTTTCCAGTTGGAGCACATCGTTGAGGCGGTAGCGGATGATGGGCTGTATCTGCCGCCACAGGTCGGTCACGATGGGCGTGACGCGCCCCTCGCCACCGGGCAGCGGCTCCGCCTGGAGCGCGACGATATCCTCCTGGATGTGCAGCGACCCCGCCGCGCAACTCACCGCCAGCAATCCCTCCGTACACTGATAAATCTGATGGACCGGTACCTCAAACACACTTTCCAGCCGTGCCTTGTCCTGCGGCTCCAACACCTCGGCCACGGAGATGAGACGCGACGGCCTGGCCTGTAGCTCCCCGCGCCGGAGCGCCTCAGCCAGAAAGCCCAGCAGCGAGGGCGGGCCGACGAGAATATCCGGGCGAAGATGGTTCAGCGCCGCCACAGAGTCCGCGAGGGGCTGCATGAGGTCAAAGTAGCGGAAATGGAGCAGTCGTCCCCCAACCTGCTCGTACAGGTTGCTGTTGGAGCGCAGAAAGAAGGCCACCCGCAGTGGCTTGCGAGGCAGGTGATGAATCGTCCGCGCCAGGATGGTGCCCGCCCACGCCGCCTGCTCCAGCGGGCTGACCAGGAAGAGGCCGCGATGGCCGGAGGTTCCCGAGGAGAGCCCAACGGTCAGGCCCTTGACGGTCGGCGCAAAATCGCGCTGCTGCTCGGCGCGCAGCGCGACCCCCATTGCCTCCGCGCGGCGAACGCCCTGCGTGTTGAAGGTGTCGAAGTGCGCCATCATCGTCTGCTTGTCGATGGTGGGCATCTGCCGCCAGTCGCGCAGGTCGTGGCCCGCGAGGTGAGCGCGGTAGAAGGGCGCGTGGTGCCTCGCGTGGGCGATGATGCTTTCAGCGCGCCGGGTCTGGAAGCGTTCCAGCCGCTCGCCTCGTAGAAAGCGCCAGCGCCAGTGCGCCAGGAGGAAATGGCGAATCACGGGGAGAGGGCTGGCGGCCACGGTTTGACCTCTCGTTCAAAGATTTCGGGGCAGTGGGTGGGCAGAATCAGCACCTCGGGGCAGGCGCGGGCAAACTCGTGCAGGCGGCGCAGCGTCTCGGTGACCGCCTGGAAATCATCCACGAAGAGCCGCGTGATGGCGGCGGGGGGGCGCTGCTCGCGGATGGCCTGGCTGAGCCACGCCCCGTCAGCGGCGAAGAGGCGCGGCCCCTGCGTGGTCTGCGCCAGGAGCCCCACCTGGCCACGCGCGTGGCCGGGAAGTTCCACCAACCGCAGCAACCCATCGCCAAAGAGGTCATGGGTTGGGCCAAGGCCAGGCAGCGGCGGCCCCCTAAAAGGCGTGGCGAGCAGCAGTGCCCGCGCGGTGAAATCCTCTGGCAGCAGCACTGGCAGGACCGCGCGGCGCAGCGCTGCCAGCCCAGTACGCCCCGCCACCGCCTCGTAGCCCGCACGGGTGGCAATCGGGGTAGCGTCAGGGAAATCGCGCAGCCCCGCCAGATGGTCCGCGTGAAAGTGCGAGAGGATAATGTGGTGAATGTCTTCCGCGTGCAACCCCCAGCGCGGAAGCTGCTTCACCACGGCCTGCTCCGGGCGCGCATGCAGCGGCGTTGCCAGGGCGTAGATCCTGTAGGGCCAGGGGCGCATGGCCTCGATCATCCTTGGTGCATAGCCGGTGTCCCACAGCAGCCAGCCCTGCGTCGGGTGGCGCAGCAAAGCCACGATGGCATGGCAGTGAATCTTCCGCTGCTGCCCGCCCTGGATCATCTGACTTTCGGAGACGATGCAGTAGCCGGTATCAAGAAGGTGACAGTCAAGCATAGGAGGTCTCAGATGGAGATAAAACGTAAAACGTAATTACCTTGAGTTTAGAGCCAAGGCTCTGAGCAACGGGTAGGCAGAACAAACCGAGACGCGAGGCGTTCGGCACCTTACCAACTGAAAGCGAAGGAGAAAGGGGAAAGTTAG
>JACCSL010000350.1 GCA_013812995.1 Ardenticatenales bacterium
GACATCTCCGGCTTCACCCCGCTCACCGAGGCGCTGGCCCAGGCCCTTGGCCCACGCCGGGGCGCGGAGGAGTTGACGCAGCAGCTCAACCTTGTCTACGATGCGCTGATTACCGAGGTCGACTTCCACGGCGGTAGCGTGGTGGGCTTCGCGGGCGATGCCATTACCTGCTGGTTCGCGGCCGATACGGGACGCCGGGCCACCGCCTGCGCGCTGGCGCTGCAAGAGGCCATGACCCGCGTGGCGACGATTGTTTTGCCGGGGGGCGGGCAGGTGGAACTGGCCATGAAGGTCGCCGTGGCGAGCGGCGCGATTCGGCGCTTCGTCGTGGGAAACCCGCAGCAGCAGCTCATGGATGTCCTTGCAGGCGAGACGCTGGCGCGCATGGCGCGGGCAGAGCATCTCGCGGAGCCCGGCGAGGTGCTGGTGGATGCTCCCACCGCTGCCGCGCTTGGCAACGCGCTGGTTCTTCACTCGTGGCGTTCGGCGGAGGAAAGCGATGAGCATTTCGCGGTGATTCAGGGGCTGACCGCACCGCTTTCTCCCAGTGCCTGGCCGCCGCTGCCGAGCCAGGCACTGGACGAGGCGCAACTGCGCCCCTGGCTGCTGCCTACGGTTTATGAGCGCTTGCAGGGCGGTCAGGGGGAGTTTCTGACGGAGCTGCGCCCCGCTGTGGCCCTCTTCCTGCGCTTCGCGGGCCTCGACTACGATACCGATGAGGCCGCTGGGGAAAAGCTCAATGCGTTTGTCTGCTGGGTGCAGGACATTCTGGGGCGGTACGGCGGCTCGCTGATCCAGTTGACCATCGGCGAAAAGGGCAGCTATCTCTACGCGGCCTTCGGCGCGCCCATCGCGCACGAGGATGACGCGCGGCGCGCCGTGGCCGCCGCCACCGAACTGCGCGTGGCTCCCGAGGTGTGGCCGACCATCCAGCAGGTGCAGCTCGGCATCAGCCTGGGCACCATGCGGAGCGGGGCCTACGGCAGCGCCACGCGCCGCAGCTACGGGGTCCTGGGCGATGAGGTCAACCTGACCGCGCGGCTCATGCAGCACGCCGCGCCGGGCCAGGTGCTCGCCAGCGAGCGGGTCCAGCAGGCCACCGCCGAACACTTCATCTGGCGAGCCGAAACCGCGATCCAGGTCAAGGGTAAGCGCAAGGCTATCCCGCTCTTTTCGCTGGTGCAACACCGCCAGCAGCAGGCCATCCAGCTTCAGGGGCCCACCTATGCCCTGCCGATGGTCGGGCGCGAGGCAGAGCTGCGGCTGGTGCTGGAGCGCCTGGGGCAGGCACTGACCGGGCAGGGTCAGATCGTGGGCATCACAGCGGAGGCGGGGGTGGGAAAATCGCGCCTCGTGGCCGAGATTATCCACCTGGCGAACAAGCACGGCCTGGTGGGCTACGGCGGCGAGTGTCAATCCTACGGAACGAACACCCCCTACCTGGTCTGGCAGCCCATCTGGCGTGCCTTTTTCGGCATCGACCTGGAAGCACCGCTGGAAACGCAGATTCACACCCTGTCGGAGGCGCTGGATCGTCTTAACCCGGACCTTCTGCCCCGCTTGCCGCTGCTGGGCACTGTTCTGGCGCTCCCCATCCCCGACAATGAGCTGACACGCCCCCTGGAGCCACACCTGCGCAAATCCTCCCGAGAGGCGCTTCTGCTCGACTGTCTCAAGCGCAGAGCGGCGACAACGCCACTGCTGCTGGTGCTGGAGGACCTTCACTGGCTAGACCCGCTCTCCCACGACCTGCTGGAGGAAGTGGGGCGGGTGATTGCCACGCTACCCGTGCTGCTCGTCCTTGCCTACCGGCCCCTGGAACTGACGCGCCTCCAGGCCCCGCGTCTCACCCGGCTCCCCTACTTCACCGAGCTACAACTGGCGGAATTCACCGTTGTGGAGGCGGAGCGGTTGATTGAGGCGAAGCTGGCTCAGTTGGACAGTACGCAGGCGCGCGTCCCCCCCGAGGTGGTCGAGCAGTTGATGGTGCGGGCGCAGGGCAATCCCTTCTACATCGAGGAGCTGCTGAATTTACTCCACGACCGGGGGCTCGACCCACACAACGCGCAGCTTCTCTCGCAGACGGAGCTACCGACCAGCCTGCACAGCCTGATTCTGAGCCGCATCGACCAGCTCAGCGAGCGACAAAAGATCACGCTCAAAGTGGCAAGCGTCATCGGACGACTCTTCCGCGCGGCATGGCTCTATGGCTACTATCCCTCGCTGGGCGAGCCGGGTGGAGTCAAGGCCGACCTGGAGGTGCTCAATCGCCTTGAGCTGACACCCCTTGATACCCCGGAGCCGGAGCTGACCTATATCTTCAAGCACATCGTCACGCAGGAGGTGGCCTATGAGAGCCTGGCCTATGCCACGCGCGCGCTACTCCACGAGCAGTTGGCCCACTACCTGGAGGCGCAGATGGAGCGGGAAGCGCATTCCGAGGCCTACCTGGACTTGCTGGCCTACCACTACG
>JACCSL010000364.1 GCA_013812995.1 Ardenticatenales bacterium
ATACTATATCTTGTGGGTATCTGGCAGCAGCAACCACGAGATATAGATGGCAGAGGTGCTGAGATGCACATAAAAAAGATTTGTCAGTCAGTCAGCATCACCAAGTCATTCTACAAAGATGCCAGGAACTAAACAATCCTGACAGGACCAATGGGCTATTCCTGGTTTTTGGGCGATAAAAACAAAACAGGGTCCACACCGGGACCCGGTAGCACCCCAGTAAAACGTGGCTGGTTCTGCTGGAATTTGTGGTTGAGTCATGGCTCTGCGGGCCTGCGTTCTGTTAAGAAAGCCAGATGCCGCTTTGTAGAGTAGCCAGACCCCAAGATTGCCAACGGCCCTCCTCCTCCTTTATCATGGAGGCGCAAAGAAAAACACCGTTCGATATCCTGGTAGCTGTTTTCACCGGTGATCCTTGGAGTACCTAAGGAGCAGCCCTACCCCTGCCACCCGGTGGCAACCCATAGCAATCCAAGGTCGGCCTCGCGCTGGCTTTATTTTCACCCTATTTCAGGAGAACCCATGAAGCGGTTGAGTGCCTTGTTGATGATATTGTCCCTGCTGCTGGCGGCGTGTGGCGGTGCCTCGGAGGGCCAAGCGACCACGGTTGAGGTAACTCGCGAGGTGGTCAAAGAAGTAACTGTTGAGGTCGAGGTAACACGGGAAGTCATTATTACCGCCACGCCGGAGCCTGCGATACCAGAACCAGATACGGACGATTCTGGTGATATCTCGGCCTTCGAGGTAGAGGTAGGGGATTGCTTCGGGGATCCCGGCCAGGACGATGTTTCCACGCTGGAGGCAGTCCCCTGCGATCAGCCCCATGACAACGAGGCGTACCACCTTGCGGATTACCCGGCTGGTCCCAACGAGCCCTTCCCTGGCGAGGAGGAAATTGACACTTTCGCTGAGGAGGCATGTGTCACTGCCTTTGAGGAGTATGTCGGCCTCTCCTTCCAGGAATCAGTGTTCCAGGTAACTTACCTCCAGCCCACGGAGGAGACATGGGAAGATGGAGACCGCGAGGTTGTTTGCACCCTGTATAGTGACGAAGGACCGTTGGAAGGATCCATGAAGGGCAGCAATCGCTAACCCTGTCGCCAGGCGGCAGGTGTCTAGAAAGTATTCTAAGAGGGGGCCTGTAATAGCCTTGAGGAAGGCCAACAGACCATTGCTTAGAGGAGGGGTGGTATGGCAATAGGTGTAGTCGAGATCGCCGCCCTGCTCCTTTGCGTCCTGGCGGCGGCAGGCGCGGGGGCTGCGGCGGCGGCAATGATAGCACGGCGGGGCAGTGACCCGGATGATCCACTGCGGTAGGCCTTGACCCTGCCACGGGTTGGCAGTTTTATTCACGATTTGGAGACTTTGGATGGCTTTATCGAAGGATCAATGCAACGAGATAAGCGATGTACTCGCTTCCAAGGGGGCAAACAGTTCCTGCGGCGAGTGCGGGAAGGCGGTGTCTGACGATCCTTGGAGTGCTTAAGGAGCAACCCTGACCCCACCATCCCCTCTCCTGGGATTTTTGCAACAAGCTGTTACTTTCTCGCAAAGAACGGGGACGAGTTGAGCAAAACAAGGGCGAATGAAAAAGCACGATCAAAGCGACGGGGCATAAATTTGCTTGCCGGACTGTGTGCCTTACTTCTTTATGGGGCGGGCCGAGTCTATTATGTGCCAGTCATCCATGCGAACCACATCGATGACTGGCACATCGCGGACACCCTGGGGAACACCCTGGGTACCGTGGCAGCGATCTTTGTGACCGTCGGGCTGATAGGGCGTGACCGGACGTACAACCATATCCTCATCAAGCTTGTGACGCTCAGCCTCGTCGTGGTTGAACTGGTGGCGCTCCCTTTGTTGGGCGAGCCCCTTGACCTCCCCGATACCGTGGCGACCCTTCTTGCGGGTGGCTGCTGTGCTCTTGGCTACTATCTCCTTGACCAGAGTTGGCCCGCACCCCCACCATGAGGGGCCAGGGTGAGACACTCATCCAGGCCATACGGAGAGTTTTGTGATCCCCCTCCTCGCTCTACCTATGCCATCTTCGGGCATGGACCTCCCCCCGGTTACGGCCCGGTAATGAGGCGGCGGAAAGACAATCGAAGACAAGAAATAGAGGTCTGCTGGTGGAATCCCCGTTGTATGACACTGATTTGACGCCCAACGAACAGCGTCGTCTGGCTACCCTAGCACTTGACGTGAGTGGAGCCTTAATAAAACCTCAGCCACTGACCACCATCTTGCAGGAGTGTGCTGAGGCGCTCGTGCGCCATCTGGATGCAGCCTTTGCCCGGATTTGGACGCTGGATGAGACGGGCGCGCTCCTAGAACTCCAGGCCAGCGCAGGCTGCTACACACACCTGGATGGTCCCCATAGCAAGATAGCCGTCGGCCAGTTCAAGATTGGCCTTATTGCCCAAGAGCGGTTGCCACACCTCACCAACGATGTGTTACATGATCCACGCGTGAGTGATCCGGCCTGGGCCGAGCGCGAAGGCATGGTTGCCTTCGCAGGCTATCCGCTCCTGGTGGGGGAACACCTTGTGGGGGTAGTCGCGCTCTTTACCCGTCATCCACTCACGGAGATGATGCGCCAGGCCCTGGCCTTTATTGCCAACAATCTCGCGCTGGGGATCGACCACAAGCGAGCAGAGGAAAAGCTGCGAGTACGCAACGAAGTAGTAGAAACCCTCAACCATCTGGGGCAGCTTCTCTCAGCGGAACTTGACCTGCAAAAACTCGTTCAGGCGGTCACCGATGCGGCAACCCATCTCATTGGCGCACAGTTTGGGGCCTTTTTTTACAATGTGGTCAATAAGCAGGGCGAGAGCTACACCCTCTACACGCTCTCGGGCGTACCACACGCGGCATTCGCGCACTACCCGCTCCCAAGGAACACCGATCTCTTTGGCCCCACCTTCCGAGGCGAAGGCGTGATCCGGCTCGCCGATGTAAAAAAGTCGCCGCGCTATGGCAACAATGCGCCCTATCATGGGATGCCAGCAGACCACTTACCTGTGGCCAGTTACCTGGCTGTGCCAGTGATCGCGCGCTCGGGGGCGGTGCTGGGGGGACTTTTCTTTGGACATGCGCAGGCGAATGTCTTTACCGAGCGCCACGAGCAGCTTGTCGTGGGGCTAGCCGCGCAGGCTGCCATCGCGATGGATAATGCACAGATCTATCAGCAGGCACAAAGTGCTGTTGAGCAGCGCGAACAGTTCCTCACCGTCGCCTCGCATGAACTAAAGACGCCTCTGACCACGATCAAAGGGTATATTGATCTACTCCTGCGGCGTGCAGCTCGCACGGGGAATGTGCCGGAGAGCACCCTCCACAGCTATCAGGTGCTGGAGCGCGAGGTGGGACGCCTTACCCGGTTAATGGATATGTTACTGGACCTGTCGCGGTTGCACGCAGGTCGTCTGCATTTGGAGCAGGAACCAGTGGACCTGGCAGGGTTGGCCCATCGGGTCGTAACGACCCTACAGCCGACTTTGCCGAAACACGAGTTAGCCCTGGAAGGGGCAGACCAGGTATTGCTGGTATATGGAGACGCGTTGCGCTTGGAGCAGGTGCTTCAGAACCTGGCTGGCAATGCCATTAAATATAGTCCTGAAGGCGGACGCATCGGGATCAGCTTCGAGCGCACGTCCGATCGCGTGCAGATGGCTGTTTCAGATCAAGGGGTAGGGATTGCGCCTGCCGACATTCCCCACCTGTTTGAGGAGTTTTACCGAGGGGATGAGAGAGTGACACGCGGTATTGCGGGCCTGGGCATTGGCTTGACCGTGGTTCAACATCTGGTGGAAGCCCACGGGGGCAAAATTCGTGTGACGAGTGAGGTAGGAAAAGGATCTGTTTTTACCGTCGAGTTACCATGTTTGGCAGGCTGAGTTGGTTGATTTTTATGCTGGCAGTGTATTCTATTTACCAAGGCAACCCAATATATCAGGGAGAACTGGCATAGAGCCATCGCCACGGAGTGACCTCCTTTGGAATTTGTGGTTGAGTCATGGCGCTGTGTGGTGGCCCTCTCTTCCACAGGTCGGTTCCGACTTCGGAGTAGAGCATCCTTGTCCTGCTCGCGGCGCAGGGCTCTCGGGAGCTACAACAAAACGCTGGTTCCCTTGATGGCTTTGACACGATTGCAGCAAAGAAAGTCCAGCGACACAACTGATCCTACCCACGCGGAAAGGGCAGCACCCAGAGCCAGATCATCACAAGGAAGGTCGTGCCTGCCGCAATCGTCAACAGGTGGAACAGCTCGTGAAAGCCGAAAACGCGGGGGAACGGGTCTGGACGTTTTAGGGCGTACACGATGCCCCCAATTGAATACAGCACACCGCCCAGGAGCAATGTCGCAACGGCTTGCCAAGGAAGCCGCTGTAGCAGCTGCGGGAAGGTGGCCAGGGCAATCCAGCCCATACCGATGTATAACGACACCGAGATGCGCCGTGGCAGCTTCAATGTCAGGACGGTGCCAAGGGCACCTGCGATGGCAAGCCCCCAGATGAGACTCAGTAGCACGATGCGAAGCCGACCTTCCAGCACATTCACATAGATCGGCGTGTAGGTTCCGGCAATCAGCACGAAAATATTGGCGTGATCAACGGCACGCAGCACCAGGCGGGTACGCCCCTGCCACGGTCCAATATGATAGAGAGCACTGCCGGCATACAAGAGCAACATGCTGAGGCCAAAGACGAGGATGGATAGAAATCGTGGCAGGTCGTCCCGTGTCTGGTTCAACATGAGGCTCACGGCGATGACGGAGGCCACGGCGGCAGCCGCGTGTAACCACCCCCGCAAGAGCGGTTTTGGCGCTCCGTCAGATGGATGGCTGGTCGGATGGGCTGCGATGCTGTCCATGATCAAGGCTACACCTCCTGAGCGCAACTTCGTGTTGCATAAACTACACTGTGTTGTTAAACTGTAAGAGTCCTAACGGGCAAAGTCAAGCCACAGTTTCTACAAAGTGTTGTTTATGCTACAGAAGGAGGGTAGATGTCATCTCAGACGGGGGAAATGGATCTGCGGGTACGTCGCACGCGGCTTGCCTTGCGCAACGCCCTGCTCTCGCTAATCGAGGAAAAGGGCTTCGATTCCATCATTGTCCAGGAGATCGCTGACCGGGCCATGATCAATCGGGGCACCTTCTACAAGCACTATCGCGACAAATATGATCTGCTGGAGCAGACCATGCAGGAATTACTCAGCGAGTTGTCGGCACCCGTTGCAACACTATTGCAGGTTCCGGAGGATCAGGCGGTGCTGGATGCCCTCGTTCACTGGCTGGAGCAGGTGGCGCGCTATGCAAGTTTCTACCGGATGATGCTGGGGAGATCGGGCAATGCGGCCTTTGCGGCACACCTGCTGCGTTATCTTGAAACAATCGTGGCAGAGGAGTATCGGCGGCAGCGTATCAAGCAGCGCCCTGGGACGCTGGAAGAATCTATCAATCTGCGCTTCATCGCTGCCGGATTTCTCGGTGTCACGGCCTGGTGGTTGGAGCAGAAGCAACCGTTGCCTGTGCGCGATGTAGCGACCCAGCTCCATGCCTTACTCAAAACGATCATGCCGGATCCAAAAGCATCCTGACTGGGGCAAGCTCCCTTGCCGCCCCTGTGGCACTTCCCCTATACTTGCGCCTCTACCAGCACGGAGGGCAACATCATGCGGCTAAGCATCCTCGATCAATCCCCAATTTCTGAGGGCTCTACGGGCTCGCAGGCATTGCACAACACCATAAACCTCGCGCGCCTGGCCGACAGCCTTGGCTATCATCGCTACTGGGTCGCCGAGCATCATGGTGGCCCGATGCTGGCCTGTGCCAGCCCGGAGGCGCTTATTGGCCCCCTCGCGGCAGCGACCACGAACCTCCGCGTGGGCAGCGGTGGCGTAATGCTCCCCCATTACAGTCCCCTCAAAGTTGCTGAAACCTTCAGCATGTTGAGCGGCCTCTTTCCTGGCCGGATCGACCTTGGCGTTGGCCGCGCGGCGGGCACCGATGCCACGACCACCTTTGCCCTCCAGCGGGACCGCCGCCATGCCGCACCCGACGACTTCCCGGCACAACTCACCGAGCTTCTGGCGTACCTGTGGGACCAGATGCCGGCCGATCATCCCTTCGCGCGGCTGACCACACTGCCCGGTCGCCCCGAGGTGCCAGACCCCTGGCTGCTGGGCTCCTCCCCGCAGAGCGGCCTCTGGGCGGCGGAGCTGGGCCTGCCCTACGCCTTTGCGGACTTCATCAACCCCTCGGGCGCTGCCATCGCGCGCCGCTACCGCGAGCAGTTTACCCCGTCCGGCAAGATAGCAGCCCCCTATGTCATCGCGGCAATCTCGGTTCTCTGCGCGGACACGAACGAGGAGGCGCAGCGGTTGGCGGCAAGCAGCAAAATGCTCCTGACACTGCTCTTCCAGGGTCGGCTCATCCCGGTTCCGCCCGTGGAAAAGGCGCTGGCCTTCCTCGCAGAGCGCAGCGTGGATACCCTGCCCCTCGGGCGGCGAGCCATCATCGGCTCTCAGAGTACCGTGCAGCGCGGAATCCAGGAGGTGGTGGCGGAGTATGAAGCGGACGAAGTCATGATTCTGACCATCACCTACGAGCACACGGCGCGGCGGCGATCCTATGAGTTGGTCGCGGATGCCCTGGGATTGGGCGCAGAATGACCGACACAAGCCTGCGCGATAGCTACGACGAGACGCCATTTCTCAAGCAGACCTATGTGCATGTGGATGGCATGGCGACCATCGCGGCGCTCCAGGGGCTGCGCCCCGCACCCGTCGCGGCCTGCCGCGTGCTGGAGCTTGGCTGTGGCAGCGGCAGCAACCTTATCGCGATGGCCTATGGTCTCCCCGAGAGCCGCTTCCTGGGTATCGACCTCTCCGCGCAGCAGAGCGCAGACGGTCAGGCGACGGTGGCGGAGCTTGGCCTGCCAAACGTGGAGATTCGGCAGGGAGACATTCTGGCGGTAGACGACTCCTTCGGACCGTTCGATTACATCATCGCCCACGGCGTCTATTCCTGGGTTCCACCCGTCGTACGGGAAAAGGTGCTGTCGATCTGCCGGGAGCGGCTCGCGCCCCAGGGAATTGCCTATGTCAGTTACAACGTCTTTCCCGGCTGGCACCCGCTGCTCATCATACGGGAGATGCTTCGCTACCACACCCGCGACCTGTGTCACCCCCTGGAGCG
>JACCSL010000407.1 GCA_013812995.1 Ardenticatenales bacterium
GGCTCATTCTTATTACCCCTCCTGGGTGGCGTGCTTCAGTAGCTGCCGAATCTTAATAATGAACTCGTCCACCTCTGCCTGCTGGATGATCAGGGGCGGAAGCAGGCGAATCGTGTTGCGCCCCGCGCCGACGAGGATCAGACCCTGCTCGGGGGCCGCCGCGACGACATTGGCAACCGGCAGAGACTCGTCCAGTTCGATGCCCCACATCAGGCCGCGCCCGCGTACTTCCCTGATGATCGGGAAATCTCCGGCCAGCTCGCTCAGTTGCTCGCCCAGATAGTTTCCCACCTCCTTGACATGATCGAGGAAGGCTGGGTCGGAAACTCGGTCGAAGACGTAACTGGCGACAGCGGTGATGAAAGGACCGCCCGCGAAGGTGGAGCCGTGATCCCCCACGACGATCACATCGGCCACGCGCTGCGTGAGGAGAATGGCCCCGATGGGAAGGCCGCCGCCAAGGGGCTTGGCGATGACCATCAAATCCGGGTTGACGTCGACCGCCTCGTGTGCCCAGAGTGTGCCCGTGCGCCCCATCCCGCACTGAATCTCATCAAAGATCAGCAGCGCCCCATGCTCGTCGCAGAGGCGGCGCAGGCCAGAGAGAAACGCGGTGGATGCAGGGGTAATCCCGCCCTCGCCCTGCACCGGCTCGATGATGACCGCCGCCGTGTTCGGGCCAATGAGGGCCGCCGCACGCTCCAGGTCGTTGTACTCGCCAAAGTGAACCCCGCCGATGAGCGGTGTGAAGGGCTCGCGGTACTTGGCATTGGCCGTCGCAGCGAGCGCGCCCATCGAGCGACCGTGGAAGGCGTTGCTGAAGGCGACGATCTCGTACTTGTCCGCGTTGCCGCTGCTGCTGCGCGCCCACTTGCGTGCAAACTTGAAGGCCCCCTCCACCGCCTCGGTGCCACTGTTAGCAAAAAAGAGCCGGTCCGCGAAGGAAGAGCGAATTAGCTTCTCGGCCATGAGCGTCTGCGCGGCGGTGTGAAACAAATTAGAGACATGGAGCAGCCCGCCCGCGTGCTCGCGAATGACCTCCGTCACGCCCGGATCGCTGTAGCCCAGCGCGTTGACCGCAATCCCCGCTACCATGTCGAGGAAGCGACGACCTTCCGTGTCGAAAAGATAGACGCCCTCGCCCCGCTCCAGCACGAAGTTGGGGCGCTTGTAGCTCTGTACCAGATACTGCTGTTCCTTGTTGATAATCTCTTGCGTGTTCAAAACGTCATCTCCTTGCTAATAATGGTTCCGGCCTCGTGGCCCTGGCTGATTGCTGTCAGGCCCGCAAGATCGGTGATAAGCGCGTGGCGAACGCCTGCCTGGAGAGCGGCGACCGCTGCCCGCGTCTTGGGGATCATGCCCCCGGAAATCTCTCCACTCTGGATGGCTTCATCAATCTCGGCGGGTGTCAGGATGCGCACAGTTTGACCGTCGATGGTGACGGCGGCCACGTTCGTCAGGAAGAGTAACCGCTCAGCATCGAGCGCCGCTGCCACTGCCTGGGCCACCGCGTCGGCGTTGACGTTAAGAAGCGCACCGTCCCTGCCGCGCGAGATCGGGGCGAGGCAGGGAACAAACCCTGCATTAAGCAGGGCAAGCAGTCGCTCGCTCGCCACGGCTACCGGCTGCCCCACCGCGCCCAGGTCGCCGCCCGCCACCGTCACGGGTTCAGCGGTGACCAGCCCTGCATCGACCCCGCTCAGACCCAGGGCCGGAACACCCGCGTTGACCAGGGCCTGAACGAGCCGCATACTGGCCTGCCCCACCATGCCCATCACGGCCAGTTCCAGCGTCTGGGCATCGGTCACGCGCAGCCCCTCGACGAAGCGCGCCTCCAGCCCGAAGCGCTCCATGAGCATCGTCGTGCCGCGCCCGCCGCCATGCACGATCACCGGAGCCTCCGGCAGCGCCGCCACTGCCTGGGCGAAGCCGCGCAGGAAGCTCTCGTTGTCCAACTCGTTGCCGCCCACCTTGATGACAATCACAGCAGCCCCGCGCGCTCGTCCATACCAAACATGACGTTCATGTTCTGCACCGCCTGCCCCGCCGCGCCCTTGACGAGGTTATCAATCGTGCTCACCAGAATCAGCTGGTCGCGCTCCGGCACGGGGTGGAGGGAGATGGCGCAGCGGTTCGTGTTGACCGTATGTGCCAATGTGGCCGTTTCGCCCTCCGGCAGTAGCCAGATGAAGGGCTCCGCCGCGTAGGTCTCGCGGTAGAGCGCGTGCAACTGCTTGGCACCCCAACCGCCCGGCAGCGGAACGTAAATCGTGGAAAGGATGCCGCGCGTGACAGGTAACAAGTGGGGGGAAAAGAGAAGGCCGCGCGGTGCCTTGCTGGCAAGCGCGGCCATTTCCTGCTCGATCTCAGCGACATGGCGATGGCTGTGGCCGATGCTGTACGGCTTGAGATTCTCGCTGACCTCAGCGAAGAGCGAGCCGATCTTGGCGGCCCGCCCCGCCCCACTGACCCCGCTCTTGGAGTCCGCGATGATCGTAGCTCCCTCCAGCAAGCCTGCCTGGAGCAGCGGAGCCGTCGCGAGCAGGATCGAGGTCGGGTAGCAGCCCGGATTGGCGACGAGCCGCGCGCCGCGTACATCCTCGCGTGACCACTCCGTCAGGCCATAAACCGCCTCGCCCAGCAGCTCCGGCGCGGGATGGCGATGGTTGTACCAGGCGCTGTAAACATCGGCATCGCGCAGCCGGAAATCGGCGCTGAGGTCCACCACGCGCGTGCCCGCTGCCAGGGCCTGCACGGCCACCTCAGCGGCGGCAGCGTGGGGCAGCGCGAGGAAAAGCACATCGACGCTGCCAAGGTCCACCTCTTCCAGCCGCTGGAGGGTGATGTCCAGCGGGGTGGGATAGAGCGCGGAGAGCCGCTTGCCCGCATCGCTGCGCGCGGTGGCAAAGGCCAGCTCCGCCTCCGGGTGGCGCGCCAGCAGGCAAATCAGCTCAAAGCCTGTGTATCCGGTTGCCCCAACGACGCCTGCTCGTATCATCTTCCATCCTCTTGAGGCATAAAAAAACCCCCCTGGACAATTGCTCTGTCCAGACGGGGGTGCATCGCGGCTTTTCTTAGCCCAAGCGCGAGTTACCCAGGAACAGAGCCTGAGTGGCAGCGAGGGCTACGAGGGTTTCGCATTACGGTTGACATGGGCGCGAGTATAGCATGGGAGGCAAAGCACTGTCAATCGTCAGAGACGATTCAAAAGTCAGCATTCTGCGCGCCTGGCCCTCTCCCCGGCCTTCGGCCGC
>JACCSL010000410.1 GCA_013812995.1 Ardenticatenales bacterium
CCCATTGTCCGCGCTCTTTCAGCGTCTGTACAAGGTTACCGAAATGGGCGTCGTTGAAGGCAATCATGTCGCGGTACAACAACAGCAGGTCGCGGATGGTCACTCCTTCCTTCAACCAGAGGGGATCGGCGGCGGGAATGACACGGTCTAAGGGGTTCCCGAAAAAGCTCTGCTCCCCCCGCACAAAGAAGGGCGCGTGAGTATCCATGCTCCAGCAGAGCGCAAGCGTTGGCGTGCCCGGTACCAGCAAGTCCAGAAGCGCCTCGTGCAGGGCAGGGGAGCGCGCGAGTCGCAACTGCTCTGGCTCCACCGAGAGTGCCTCGGCCAACCGCCGGAAGTGATCGGGGTGAAAACGGAAGTGCTCGCTCGGTAGCACATCGGGCTGGAACGCCTCGACGGTGTTGGTGAAACCGCGCAGCAGCCCGAAGTCGTTCGAGATAAAGGGATTGGCCGTTACCGCCACGGTCGCGACGCCCGCCAGGCCCACCCGTTCCGCGAGGGTCGGTACACCCGCTGGTAGCCTGCCAGGCAGGTCGCGCATCTGCACGGCACGCGGCAGGTAGCCTGTCAGCAGCGCCGCGCCACTGGCCTTGGACCAGGGCGCGGCTGCGTATGCCTGGGTAAATCGCGTAGCCCCTGCTGCAAAGCGATCCAGCTGCGGTGTCAGCGCGCCTGCGTCGCCATAGCAGCCTAGAAAGTCACGCCGCAAGGAGTCGAAGAGATAGAGCAGCATCAACATGGTATGACCTACCGAACCGTGCGCTCCTCGGCTTCTGTCACAATCCGCATAACCTCCTCGATATCATCCACAATCTTGAAAAGAGAGAGATCGGTGGGGCTGATCGTCTGAAACTCATCCCTCAGAGTCTGGGTTATCCAACTCACGAGGCCGCCCCAGAATTCGCTCCCAATCAAGACCATCGGCGGGATCGGAGGCTCCATCTTTCCTGTTTGGATTAGAGTGAGAACGGTAAAAAGCTCATCCAACGTGCCAAAGCCACCCGGAAAGAAAAGATATGCCTGGGCCGAGTAGTCGAGCATGAACTTGCGGCTGAAAAAGTAGTGGAAATCTTCATGTTGCTTGACATAAGGATTGGCGGCTTCTTCAAAGGGCAGTTTGATATTGATGCCAACGGACATTCCGCCCGCCTCATAGGCTCCCTGGTTGCCCGCCATCATGATTCCTGGGCCGCCTCCCGTGACGACGGTGTATCCCTTTTCCGCGCAACGGTATCCAATGGTGCGGGCCATCTGGTAGTAGGGATTGTCCTCGTGGAGCCGTGCCGAGCCAAAGAAGGTCACGGTTTTTTCCAGGCGCGAGAGGAATGTCAGCCCCTGCACGAACTCAGCCATGATGCGAAAGACCCGCCAGGCGGGGTCATGTTCGTAATCAAAAAAGGAAAGATGCTTGTTTTCAAGTGGAGAGGTCATTGTATAGGTTCCTTTGGTGATGTGGATGCCACAGCGGGGATCAGGAGCGTCGGGCCACGCGGGTACAGCGGAATGGGGGAGTCATAAGCCAGATGCCATTGATCGTAATTAGGAACCAGACGCCATCCACCCGGCGGAAGAAACCCTGGTAGAAGCGATGGCGGCCAGGATTGAGAATCAGGGCAGTATGGGGCAACGCTGCGTAGGATTCCTCCAGCCGCTCCAGCAGCGCATCGTGGGCGACGAGCTGCTCAGCGAACTCGCCCTCGCCCGTCAGGAGGGCATCGGTATAGTTTTCGATGTACCATTCTGCGGCGTGAGGCGTGGAGAAGAAAGCAATGGAGCCGTTGCCACGTTGCTCTGCCTCCAGAAGTAGCCCCTTGTCGGCGAGAATCTCCGGGACACCATCCGGCAGGTACTCGATCAGCCTCATATCCTCCTGATAGCCGACAAAAGGAATGGTTTCTCCCAGAACCCACATCATAGAGAGGCGATCAAAGGTGCTCTGGTTGACCCAGGGTTGAACATCGCTCGGCCCCAGCGAGGTCGGACCTTGCTCGCCGATGAGGAAAAAACCATCGTCTTGCGGCACGGCGATATGCGTTGGCAGGTCGCTGGCGGGCTCCGTGGTGACGAAGAAGAGCGGAAAACTCTCGTCGATCAGGAGCCCTGCAAAGCCCTGTTCAGCAAGCAGGCGCGCCACCTGCCACAGGGGCGGCGCGGGGTGCGTCATCAGGGGGAGGCAATGGCGGGCAACGGCGTCCGTGGCCGCGTCCCACGTCGTGTAGAGCGGAGCCGCCATGCCCAGAACATGCGTGGGGCTGATCAGCGCGAGCACATGGCCTGTCTCGCGCTGCACGATCCAGAGCTGCCGGAGTTGATCAAGAAGTCCTTGCTCTTCCATCACTTAGCCAACGACGCGCGCCCCTTCTTGATCCACCCGGGCCACATGGGTGCTGCTTCGCAACCCGCCATAGGTGGAGAAGGCTTCCTGCATGACTCCCGCAACGATGGCACCCGTGATGGCATCATCGCAGAGCGCAAAGAGGGTTGGCCCCGCGCCCGCGATGGAGCAGGCCAGCGCACCTGCCTCGAAGGCGGACGCTTTCACCTTCTCGAAGGCGGGGATGAGCGGCGCGCGCGCTGGCTCCACGATGACATCTTGCATGGCCCGCCCCAGCAGAATCGGCGAGCCGCCAAAGAGAGAGGCAATGAGCGCGGCCAGGTTCCCGCTCTGGGCGACATGTAATTTGAGGGGAATTTCCTGGGGAATCACGGCGCGGGATTGGCGCGTTGGTAGCTCCATCTCCGGGGTAACCAGCGCAAAGGTCAGGCCAAAGGGCGTGGGAAGCTCAATGATATCTAGCGGGTCATACGTGCGAATCAGGATGAAGCCGCCAAAAAGCGAGGGGCCAACATTATCAGCGTGCCAGCCACTAACCACGCTCTCCGCGACAATCGAGGCATGCAGCAGCCGCTGTTTGGAGAGCGGGGAGCCAAAGAGCATATTCACGCCCCAGGCGGCGGCGGCGGCACTAGCCCCGCTGGAGCCAAGGCCACTGCCCAGCGGCATTCCCTTACGGATGCGCAGCGAGAGGCCCACATCCGATACACCGATGAGGCGCAACGCTTCCTGGGCCGCAATGCCTGCCGTATTCTGTGCCGGATCCAGGGAAAGTTTCTTGTTGTCCCCCGTAATCGACTCAATGACCACCCCCGGCTCATCCCGGATGGTAACGCTTACCCAATCGCCCAATCCTTCGATGGCAACGCCAAGCACATCAAAGCCAGGCCCCAGATTCGCGATGGTGGCCGGGGCAAAAACTGTTACTGTTCGCATAAGCATTCCCTTGACCTCCAATAACTTATTTTCCCCAGAGCCGCCGCAGGTTATCTAGCAGACCGGGACGGGGAAGCTCCCGGATAAAGGCCAGAACCAGTTCATCGCTGTGCAGGGTGTCTATTTCCAGGCGGGTACCGCCGCCCTTCACAGGAAAGGCGCGCAGCTCAATCGTATCTTCAGACTCGCCGCGCCAGCGAATGAGCACCCCCAGCCGATCCTTGACGACTAACCCCTGTTTTAACTCAAAAAACTCACGGGCACGAGCGATGGCATCCACCATCGAAAGCGAGGTCTGCGTTTCATAGGCGGCCATCGTCAGCGTTGTTCGTGCGCGCCCTGCTGTGCCAGGGCAAAGATGGCCTCGGCGGGGTCGCTCCAGGAGATTATATCCACCCCCAGGTCAACAGGGTAGCGGAAATTCGGCTCCCACAGCCTGCCAATCATCACCGCGATACCGACCTCGTGGAGCGCCTCCACATCGGAGCGGTCGATCAGGTCGTAGGAGAGCCCCAGTGCATCGACCTCCGTCCGCTGGGCCATTGCTACCAGGTCAAGGGGATTGCCACGCAGCACCGCGCGGGTCGTCAGGGCGGGCTCGTGGCGCTTGGCCCAGAGCAGCCCCATGTGGTCCAGCGCTGCCATCATCACCTGCTCCACCATGCCCGCCTGCACCACCATTTGCAGAACACGCGCAAAGGGAAGCACTCCCTGGCCGAAGCCATTTTTCACATCCAACGCAAGCAACACACCGTGCTCCTTGCCCCACGCCAGCACCTCGTCCAGGCGGGGCGGCGGGCGACCATCGCCCGCGTCCAAGCCCGCAATGGCGCTGCTCGGCGCGGCGCGCAGCAGCGAGCCACCGGGCAGGCGATAGGGGTGATAGAGAATAGGCACCTCGTCGGCAGTGATCTGGACATCCACCTCGATGATATCCGCCCCGCCCTCCTGAGCGGCCAACAGGGCCGCCCAGCTATTTTCCGGTGCCAACGTCGAGGCTCCCCGATGCGCCTCCACGAGGATCTTGCCGCTGGTACTTCTCAGGAGTTCCATGAGCCGCGATTATTCGGCGATGCCGCCCTCGGTCATCGGGCGCGGGTCGAGGTAGCGGTCCAACTCCTCATCGGTGAGCTCGGTGAGTTCCTTCGCGACGTCGCGCAGCGTGCGGCGCTCTGCGTACGCCTGCTTGGCAATCTTGGCCCCCGTGTCGTACCCGATAATGGCATTGAGGGCCGTCACGAGAATCGGGTTTTTGTCCACCAGATTGCCCACCTGCTCCTGGTTGGCCGTGAAGCCCGCCACGGCCTTGTCGGCCAGGAGGCGAACCGCGCCACTCAGGATGGTGATGCTCTCCAATAGGTTGCGCGCGATCACAGGCAGCATCACATTCAGCTGGAAGTTGCCCCGGCTGCCCGCGATGCCGATAGTCACGTCATTGCCCATCACCTGAGCCGCGACCATCATCATGGCCTCGGGAATCACCGGGTTGACCTTGCCTGGCATAATCGAGGAGCCAGGCTGGAGCGAGGGCAGCGCGATCTCGCCAAGCCCGGCGATGGGGCCGCTGTTCATCCAGCGCAGGTCATCAGCGACCTTCATCAGCGCCGCAGCGGTGGCCTTGAGTTGGCCACTGAGTTCTACAGCACTATCCATCGTCGCCTGCGCGGCAAAGTGGTTGCGTGTCTCGCGGAAGCGGCCATTGCTGCGCTCCGTCAGCACCTCGGCGATGCGGTGCGCGAACTCAGGATGGGCATTGATGCCCGTGCCGACCGCTGTTCCGCCCTGGGCAAGCTCGCCCAGCCGGGGCAGCGTCGCCTCGATGCGCTCAATGCTCAGTTCGACCTGCGCTGCCCAGCCGCCGATCTCCTGCGAGAGGCGCACCGGCATGGCATCCATGAGGTGGGTGCGTCCCGTCTTGATAACGTCATCGTGCTGCGCGGCCTTGTCGATCAGTGTCTTGTGCAGGTGGCGCAGCGCGGGGAGCAGAGTGTCCACGGTGTCCAGGTAGGCCGCGACGTGGATGGCAGTGGGGATTGCATCGTTCGAGGATTGCCCCATATTTACGTGGTCGTTGGGGTGCACCTTTTTGCTCAGCACCTGCGAGGCGCGCGTGGCGATGACCTCGTTGGCGTTCATGTTGGTGGAGGTACCGGAGCCAGTCTGGAAGATGTCGATGGGGAACTGCTTGTCCCAATTCCCCTCCGCGACCTCATTCGACGCCTGCTGGATGGCGTGGCTCATCTCGGCATCGAGCAGCCCTAGATCCTGGTTGACC
>JACCSL010000411.1 GCA_013812995.1 Ardenticatenales bacterium
AGATCGGCTTGGACAGCAATTTAAGAGCCTCTGAGGTTGGCGTTCCCCTTGCTTCCCTTCCAACCGCCCAACGGTGGTCCGGGACAGATACGCTCCTCAGAGACTTGATTGAAACCGTGTTGCCCGCGCTCGTTATTGCCATACTCATGGTGACATTTGTTGTGCAGCCCACCCTCGTTGAGGGCTCTAGCATGGCTCCCACCTTACATCCGGGGGAGCGGCTGGTGATTGAGAAGGTTTCCTATCGCTTTTATGCGCCCCAGCATGGGGATGTGGTGGTGCTCAAGCTACCCGGTCGGGAGACAACACCGCTGATCAAGCGCGTCATCGCCACAGCGGGCGACATCGTTGCTATCCGTGAGGGCATTGTCTACTTGAATGGGGCTCCCCTGGAGGAGTCGTATCTCTCCACCCCCTTCACCGACACCTTTCCCTCTGTCGTCATACCGGAAGGGTACCTTTTCGTCCTCGGCGACAACCGGGGTGCCAGCAAGGACAGCCGGGCTTTCGGTATGATTCCCCTGGAGAGCCTGGTCGGGCGCGCGACCTTGCGCTACTGGCCCCTCAACAGTGTTGGCCCCGTCAAGTGATTCATCCCAAAATCAGAAGCCGCCCTACCAGGGGCGGCTTTTTTGTTTCCCCTTCGCCCTACAGAGGATACAATTGGCGCATCCTACCAAGACGCAGCCTTGAAGGAGGCCCGGACGATGGTTGACGGCGATAAAGTGGCTCCCCCTGTGCCTGGAATCTCCTGGCATGCCATCTCCAGCGACGAGGCGGCGCTCTCGCTCGACAGTAATCTCACTCGTGGCCTCACGAGCGCGGAGGCACAGCAGCGGCGCGCGCAGTATGGCCTCAACGAGCTAACGGCCAAAGCCGGCACCCCACGATGGAAGAAGTTCCTGGAGCAATTCACTGATTTTATCGTGCTCATCCTGCTCGCTGCGGCCGCCATTTCCGGGCTGCTTGGGGAGTGGCTGGACGCGATTGCCATCAGCGTGATCGTGCTCTTGAATGCGGTCATCGGCTTTATTCAAGAGTATCAGGCGGAGCAGGCCATCGAGGCCCTGAAGCAGATGACCGCCCCGCACGCCCGCGTGTTGCGCGAGGGTAATATTGTTGATATCGAGGCCCGCCATGTCGTGCCGGGCGATGTACTCTTGTTGGAGCAGGGCGACATCGTGCCCGCTGATGCCCGCCTCATCTCGGCCCAGAACCTCCAGATAGAGGAGGCGGCGCTCACGGGCGAGTCCGTACCCATCAAGAAGCAGGCCAGCGCGGTGATGCCGTCCCAGGCATCGTTGGGGGATCAGAAGAATATGCTTTTTGCCTCGACCCGCGTGACCTACGGACGTGGGCGCGCGCTGGTGACAGGCACAGGGATGACCACCCAGTTGGGAAAGATTGCCGGGCTGGTCGAGGGGGTGGTGGAGGAAAAGACCCCGCTCCAGAAGCGGCTCGATGATGTGGGACGCTATCTGGTCTATGGGGCGCTTGCCATCGTCACGGTTGTTTTTCTCCTTGGGCTGCTGCGCGGCGAGGCGCTCGTCGAGATGTTCCTTGTCTCGGTGAGCCTGGCGGTGGCTGCCGTACCGGAGGGGCTCGCCGCGGTGGTGACCATCGCTCTGGCGCTGGGCGTGCGGCGACTGGCCGCGCGCCACGCGCTTATTCGCCGCCTGCCCAGCGTCGAGACATTGGGTTCCACCACCGTCATTGCCAGCGATAAGACGGGCACGCTGACACAGAATCAGATGACCATCCGCCGCATCGTGGTGGATGGTCGAACCATCGAGGTGGGCGGCGAAGGGTACGAGCCAGCGGGGCGCTTCTACTATAACGGCGAAACGATTGATCCAAAGAGCGATTCCGGGCTCATGGCCGTGCTCCGGACGGGAGCCATTGCCAACGCCGCGCAGCTTCAGGAGGGGGAGGGGCGCTGGAGCATCATGGGCGACCCCACCGAGGGGGCCATCCTGACCGCAGCGGCCAAGGCCGATTACTGGCGTGACAGCCTGATGGAGCAATATAGCGCGCTCGCCGAATTGCCCTTCGACTCGGATCGCAAGCGGATGAGTGTTATCGCCCGCGCACCGGGCGGCGAGATTGGTCTCTTTGTGAAGGGGGCTCCGGATATCATTCTGGAGCTGAGCAGCCAGGTGGTTCGAGGCGAAGAGATTGTTTCTCTGGACGATGCAACGCGCGAGGCCATCGCGGCGGCCAACGATGCCTTGGCGCAGGATGCGCTCCGCGTCCTGGCCGTGGCGCAGCGCATCCTGCCAGCGCTACCTGACGACCCCACGCCCGCGCTGGAGAGCGATCTGATCTTCATTGGCCTGGTAGGGATGATCGACCCGCCCCGCCCCGAGGCGGTGGCGTCGGTACGCATCGCACACGAGGCAGGGATTCGCACCATTATGATCACGGGGGATCATCGTGAGACAGCGGTTGCCATCGCGAGCGAGCTGGGAATGTTCCAGCCAGGCGACCAGGCACTAACAGGGGCAGAGCTGGAGCAAATCAGCGATCAGGCATTGATCGAGCAGGTAGAGCGCATCAAGGTCTACGCGCGGGTGTCTCCCGAGCACAAACTGCGCATCGTGCGGGCATGGAAGGCGCGCGGGGAGATCGTGGCGATGACCGGCGATGGGGTGAACGATGCCCCGGCCCTCAAGGAGGCGAACATCGGCATTGCGATGGGAATCACCGGCACCGATGTCTCCAAGGAGGCCGCCGACATGATCCTGGCAGACGACAACTTTGCCACGATTGTAGCAGCCGTCGAGGAGGGGCGCTCAATCTTCGACAATATTCGCCGCTTCATCCAGTTCCTGCTCTCCTGCAACATCGGCGAGGTGCTGGCGATGTTCTTTGCGGTGCTGCTGGGGATGCCCATTCCCCTGCTCCCCATCCAGATTCTCTGGATCAACCTCGCCACGGACTCCCTGCCCGCCCTGGCCCTGGGCATCGAGCCTGCCACGCCGGGGCTCATGCAGCGCCCCCCGCGCCCGGCAGGCGAGGCGCTTATCACACGCTCCCTCGCGACGCTCATCGGCTTTCAGGGCCTTGTCATTGGTGCGGTGACGCTGGGGGCTTTTACCCTGGAATACTTCTGGCGGGATCCCGGCAACCTGGAGCGAGCGCGGGTCATGGCCTTTAGTACCTCGATCTTCGCCCAGAACATCCATGCCTTTAACCTGCGCTCTACCCAGCACTCCATTTTTAAACTAGGGTTCTTTACCAACCCCTATCTGATTGGGGCCACGGTGATTGTTCTGTTAAGCGAGTTGGCTATCATCTATATTCCTTTCCTGCAACCTATTTTCAAGACAGTTCCCCTGTCATGGAGTGATTGGGGTTGGGTTCTGAGCCTGGGCATCGTTCCCCTTATTGTCATGGAGATCGCCAAGGCAATGGGCCTACGGAGATAGCCTTTTTAGGAAAAAGATCATGTCCTGGCAACTTTCAATGAGGCAGTGGCTGTCCCTGGCATTCGTCGCTATTTTTGTGCTTGTCGTGCGTATCCTATGGCCTATTCTGACGCCCCTCGCGTTGGCCCTGCTTCTGACCTATATCCTGATCCCTCTGGTTGACCGGGTGGAGCAGCGCACGGACTGGCCCCGCGCCGGAGCCACGGCCTTTGTTTACCTGCTCCTGATTCTCCTCATCGCCCTGGTACCGGGGATCATTGTCCCGCTCCTCGTGGAGCAGGTTCAGGCGCTGATTCCGACGCTGCTGAGCGCGGTGGACCAAATCGGCGGCTATGTGGCGAACCTGGGAACCCCTATCATTCTGGGGCAGCGGATCAACCCCTATGATCTCTACCTGCAATTTTCTTCCGGGATCGTCTCGATGGGCACCCAGCTCGCCTCCTCCTCGGTCAACATCGTTTTTGGCTTTGCGTCCACCTTTGTGGCCGGGATTCTCTGGCTGCTCTTCATGTTGGTCATCTCCTTCTACATCGTCAAAGACTCGCCCAACGTCTCGCGCTATTTCTGGAGCCTCATCCCGCGCGAGATGCGCCCGGAGGTCTACTACCTAACGCGACGCATCGACCGCACCTGGCATGCCTTCCTGCGCGGTCAGATCGTTCTTTCCACGGTGATTTTCGTCGTCACGACCACGGTCCTGATGATTCTGGGGGTTCCCCAGGCGATCTCTTTGGGACTTCTGGCGGGCGCGTTGAACATTCTGCCTAGCATTGGGCCAGTGTTCTCGGCGGTGCCAGCGATTCTCCTGGTGCTGGTCCAGGGCTCGCATCGCTTCGATATTTCCCCCATCGTTTTCGCCCTGGTGGTAGCCGTGGCCTACACCCTTATCCAACAGCTGGAGAGTAACTTGCTTGTCCCCCGCATCATCGGTGCCAGCGTCAAGCTGCACCCCGCGATGGTGATTCTGGGGGCGCTGGTCGGGTTGAGCCTGGTGGGCTTTCTGGGCCTCTTCCTGGCCGCCCCGACGCTCGCCTCGCTCCGTGTGGTGACGGGCTATGCCTATCGCAAGCTGCTGGACCCGACCTTTCAACCGGAGGGCGTGGTGCTGCCGCCGGAAATCGTCGCGATCCCGGACCCGCGCGAGCGCCCGCTGGTTCCCCTTCCGGAATCGCTGATGGACGACGACTGGCTCAACTGGCGCGCCTGGGTGCACCGCTTCACCCGACCTCGCCCGACCCCGCCCCCCCCTCCCGAGGACTCCAATGA
>JACCSL010000460.1 GCA_013812995.1 Ardenticatenales bacterium
ACCAGTCAGTCGTCGGTCTTGGCTGTCTGACCGATCTCTATTGTAATCCGCTCTGCCGCGCCCGGCCATACTGTTTCTTCTTGAAAGAATTCTGCCCTAGCAGAATGGCCTCGCTATAAGGGAAACGACAAAACGACTATGACTGAGAAAATTACACCTGACGTGTTGGACCAGCTTCTGGACGGCTGTGGACACTCACCCCCTAGCGCGCCGCCAGCTCCTTCGCCGTGACCTTGCCTTTGGCCGCGAGAATCGCCCGCGCCTGCGCTTCGCTCAGCTTGGCATTGGTGCCGTGCTCCCCTGGGTGGCCGGCTCAGGATCACCACCTACAGTGCCGCCACGTCCCGTTGCTTACTGGCGCGGCTTTTTCTGCTCTTCCTGCCAGGCCTTCAATTCCTCTGCCGGATTCGGGGATCGATCGTTTATGCTCCGCGTGCTGGTCGGTGAGCCACCCTGCCCCCCTGCGGGCTTCGTGAGCAGCGCCCCGAAGGCCGCGCCCAACGCTACCCCCAGGCTGATACCGATCGGCAGATTCTCCGTGGCAGCTCCCACTCCGGCCCCTATCGCAATGCCACTCCCGAGGCCAATGGCCATGAACGCGCCGGGCTTCTTCTCTTTGGTTTTCATGTTGATGCTCCTCTGTTGAGTGCGACGGCGTTAGTAACTTTTGACTGACTGGACACCTCTCACCCTTTCTATTCCTGTTGCCTCCCGACAGCTTTGCGCATCAGCCAGGGAAAGAAAAAGGCAAACATAGGGAAGACAACAAAGAGTGCAAAGCCAGCCTGAACCCAGAGGATAGGGAGGGATCCCACGATCCAATACAATGTCAGGGGAACAAGCAACAGCATCAGGGTGAACACTGCCGCCAGACGTACATGGTCTTTCTGGCTCATGAGTTCCCAGCCGGATCTCTCGGCGACAATCAAGTGACGTTGTACCATACCGCGCGCATCCCCGTTGGGCTGGTCAGGCAACTCCTCCTGGATCGGGAGTGCCCGGCGAATGATGGTAGCCGTTTGCGCTACCTCCTCTGGGGTGCCAGATAATTGAATCTTGACCGGACTCCTGTGCCGGGCCTCTCCCCTTGCCTCTTCATGTCGATGCTCCCTCGATTGAGACGCGGCCACCGGGTGGCAGGGCCGCTTTGGATAAGAGCCAATATCGTTAATGGAACCTCGTATGACTCTAGCATGTCAGGTTCCACGCTCACCATGTCAGGCTGACATGGCGTCCAGTAACTTTTGACTTAAAGAGATTCATCAGGCAGACAACGACAAGAGGAACCCAGCCAGCCGGACTAGTCAAGAAAGCAGGCACACCCCCAACATCTTGAAGTGCTGCCGCTATCACAAGGGCTATAGGGATTGACAGCAAGCAAGTCAACCACCACCCACTGGAAGTGGGTGGCTTGAGTCGCGACTGAAAGGCGACTAAAGAGAAGATGGCTTTGCTTTTCCTTGTGAAACAACCATTGCTATTCGCAAAGCCTTCTTCATGGTGGCAAGGTTGGAAACGGCCCACCTAAAGGTGGGGGTTTGAACCCTATTTACGGACAATCAAGAGCGTTACAGCCAAGTTCCTCAGCATCTGGTCGTCACTCCCCACGCTTCCCGGCCTGGCCGCGTTTCGCTCTCTCTTCGGGCTCTATTTTTTGCACCTCTTGATAGGTGGTCCAAAGCTGCGACCATTCGTTTGGCAGGTTCATGATGTTTGGATTCCTGAGCGCCTGCACCAACAACGGGACACAAATCAGCACATAACTGAATTTTTCAAGGAGCCACACCGCCGCAAACGGTAGAAATGCGTCGGCGAAGTGAAAGCTGAAGATCAGCAGCAGATTCCCCGCCGCGAAGATGAGCACCTGCTGCCATCTCTTCAGCTGAGCCGCTGCCTGGAGGAATGAGCTTACCCCGCGTTTGGCGCGCTCGGCGGGACGATGGCTGGGGTCATGAGGGTCATACAGATCGTGGTCGCTCATGCGGCTGGCTCCTTGATGGTCATGCGCTGGTCTCCTCCTCGGCAAAAAGCTCTGACGAATCGGAGCTTTTGCGGTTTGAGTTTTACGTCTTGGCTGCCAACTGGTGGCAGGGTCACTTTGGATAAGGCCCAAAACAAACATTCGCGTTACCAGCCGCCCGCCACAGGAGGGTTTTAACCGACTACAACCCCCCGTTCGTGCCCCCAAAGTAGCCATATCTCTTGGGGCACGAACATGACTGAGAAAACCTATTCTCACCCGAGTTTAGCACCTCGCCGTATGCTTTTCTGAGAGAAATGTCGGCGGTAGGGCACTGCTAACATCGAAAAAACATGGCTGAGAAAATCTGTGGTGGCTCATGACACGAATGTTCGTTTCGGGCCGATAAGGGGGAATATCATAAGTGGCCAGCTGTACAGTGCCTTTGAAGTTACTGTAGAGCCCAAAACAGGCTAGAAACTATCCGCGTGCGGATAGTTTCTAGCCACCCGGTGGCAGTGTCAAGGCGAGTCGTGTGGATTCTTCGTAGGCGCTGCCCGTCCCGCGCTCAGGGCTCGGATCTCGTCGTCACTCATCGTAGGGTCTCTCAGCACCTCCCGCAGCGCCCGGATCTGTTCGGCACTCAGAGGTTCCCTGGACATGCGTGCAGCCTCTTGTATCAGGTTGCGCCACACCAGCCAGCCCCACCCCAGCATCACCATCAGAAGTAGCGGCAGTATCAGAAGCGCAAACAGATCGCTGTCCGGCCAGACCCGCATCGCCAGCCCCCATTGCCACGGCCCTCTCTCTCACATCAGGCAATGGGGTGGGTTCACCGGAGGGCAACGCTCTGGCAACGCCTTTCTCTCAGGGATGTACAGCGCAGCAGCATTGTCGGGCATGGTGGTTGATACGTGCCGCCCCCTCACCATCGGCAGCGGCAGCTCGTCCTAGCTCTGGTGCTTCCTGCTACGTTGCGCCGGGGCCGTCCTGTTTCTGGTCCTGTTTCTGGTCTTGTTACTTTCCTTGCTTTACTTCCTGTTGTATTCAGCCAGCCACGAGAAGAAGGCAGCCCCCCCCAAAACCGCGAGTGACTCCACTGTAAGAAATCTATCAGGCTGGCCGGAAATTACCCCCAAGGCTGCCCACGCTAGCCAGAAGAGGAGTATCCGTGTAAGCAAGCCCTTCACGCCCTCACCTGCTCCCTGCTGAAGAGGTACATGAGCCCCCAGCCGCGCCCCTGTGCCTGCTGGCGACGCTGGCTGATGCGATGCTGCTCGTGGTGTTCATGGTTTGGGCTCCTCAGATTGGCCCGGAAGGGTTATGGGGGGAATGGTAGCGATGGCTTTCCGTGCCGCCTCCAGCTCCTCCTCCGACGCTCCACAGAAGGCAGCCAGGGCAACGCGCTCCTCCGCTGTGGGATGCTCCCCTCCTGACCACCACCTCCAGGTGATGTGTCCTGGAACCTTCAGCGCGATGGCAGCACGGGTAGGGTCGCATCGGAAGCGGGACTTAATCATCCACCTGATAAGCTCGACTTTATCCATTGTGAAG
>JACCSL010000476.1 GCA_013812995.1 Ardenticatenales bacterium
GTGCAGGGGTTATCCTGCTGGCGGGTGGAAACCCCCTGCTCGCCTACCAGTCGCTCTTCATTGGGGCGTTGGGAAGTCCGGCGGCCATCGCCAACACCATTGGCAAGAGCACCCCCTACATCATCGGTGGCCTGGCCGTTGCGCTGGGATTCAAGGCGGGGCTCTTTAACATCGGGGCCGAGGGACAACTCTACGCCGGGTCGCTCCTGGCCGTGTGGCTCGGCTTCAGCCTGAAGGGGCTGCCGGCGTTGATTCACCTTCCCCTGGTCATCCTTGGCGGGGCAGTGGGTGGAGCCCTCTGGGGCGCGATTCCTGGCTATCTCAAGGCGAAGACCGGGGCTCACGAGGTGATCAACACCATCATGCTCAACTTCATCGCCTTTCGCATGACCGATTGGCTCATCAAATCCAAGGAGCCCATCATCCTGCTGGACCCGGCAGCCTCCGTGCCCCGCACGCCCTTCGTGGCTGAGTCGGCCATCCTGCCCCAGCTGGTAATTGGGAATGTAACCACGGCTCTTCATGCCGGATTTTTCATTGCCGTCGCGCTGGTATTTTTCATCTGGTGGCTACTGTATAAGACGACGATTGGCTTTGAACTTCGCACAGTGGGCACGAACCCGGATGCCGCGCGCTATGCAGGCATCAATGTCGGCCGCAACATTGTCCTGGCGATGGCGCTGAGCGGCGGGCTGGCGGGCATTGCCGGGGCCAGCGAGGTCATTGGTGGCCCACACGCTCTGACACCGGGCCTCTTCGGCGGGATTGGCTTCGACTCCATCGCTGTCGCCCTCCTGGCAAAATCGTCGCCCCTTGGCATGATCCCGGCGGCGCTGCTCTGGGGTGGGCTGCTCAACGGTGCGGGCCTGATGCAGATTCGCGCGGACATGTCCATCGATACGATTAAGGTGATCCAGGCCCTGATTATCATGTTCATTGCAGCGGACCAGATTATTCGCTACCTCTATCGCATCCGCACCACGAAGGGTGAAGAGTCAGGAACCAGTATCTTCGCACGTGGCTGGGGTGGCTAGGCCACGGAAGGAAAAGAGAGGCATGCCAAAACGACTGGAGCGGATCCATTACATTGCCATCGTCCTGGGCGTGGTGGGTGCTCTGCTGGTGCTCTATGTTGCCGGGCGCTATGCAGCGGATGAAGTCACAAAACTGAACTTTGGAACAGGCCGGGAGGCCCCCAGCATGATGGTCCCTGTGCGGGGCTTTATTATTGCGATGGGTCTCTACTATCTTATCGCAGCAACCAGCGTCTTTCTGCCGCAGACACGGCGCATCGCCAATAGCGCGCTTATCTTCGCGGGCCTGCTGCTGATTCCAGCGGTGCTGGTCCTGAGCGCCGCTGGTACCCAGACCAATGTGCTGCCTATGCTCTCCGAATCACTGCGGCTCGCAACCCCCATCGCGCTGGGGTCGCTGGCAGGGCTGTGGAGCGAACGCTCCGGGGTCGTCAACATCGCGGTCGAGGGTATGATGCTGACAGGGGCCTGCTTTGGTTTCACCGCCTTCTTTTTTATCGGGCCGATGATGGATAGCACAGGGTTTGCCCTCTTCCTCTCGGTCCTGATTGCCATCCTGTCCGGGATGGTGATGGCGCTGCTGCACGGCTGGTTGTCTATCACCTTCAAGACTGACCAGATTGTAAGCGGAACCGTCATCAACATTCTCGCCCTCGGTGTGACCAGCTTCGTGCGCCGCCAATATTTGCTGAACAGCCGCGCCGGGCGCGTGACGCTCCCCACCATCGAGATTCCAGGACTCTCCGATATTCCGCTTATCGGTCCGATTCTTTTCGCGAACAAGCCCATCTTCTTTATGATGTTCGTGATTTTGATCCTCAGCCATATCGTTTTGTTCTACACCACCTGGGGGCTACGAACGCGGGCCGTTGGAGAGCACCCCAAGGCAGCCGATACGGTGGGAATCGACGTCATCCGAATGCGCTATGCCAATGTGCTTCTCTCCGGCATGATCGCCGGGCTGGCTGGTGCCTGGTTCTCGCTGGAGACGGTCGGTTCCTTTGACGACGGTATGACCAGTGGCAAGGGCTTCATCGCTCTGGCAGCACTGATCTTCGGCAAATGGACCCCCTTTGGTGCCTTCGCCGGCTCGATGCTCTTTGGCTTCTCAGAGGCCCTCGGCACACGCTTCCAGCTCCTGAACGTTCCCGTGCCCAACCAGTTCCTACAGATTCTCCCCTATGTGGTGACGGTGGTGGTTACCAGCGGCCTGATTGGGCGCGCCATTCCCCCGGCCGCCGTCGGCCAACCTTATGAGAAGGGGCACTAAGGTCGCCCTATCTCTATCTTCGAATGACCTTTCTGCAATCGGCGTGGGCGCTGCTTCGCGATCTCCGCGCCCCGTACTTTGCCGCGATTGCGCTGCCCATTCTGCTCGGCAGCGCCATCGCGTGGGCCAAGCAGGGCTGGCTTGATGCAGGGCTCTTTGCGCTCTCCCTGCTGGCGGGTAGCTTTCTTCAGGCAGGTACGAACATGACCAACGATTTTTTTGATTACGAGCCGTTGGACACGGGGCGTCTTGCCAACACCCTCGATCCCCCGCAGCAGGTTCTCCAGGGTGCGCTGGCGTTCTTTGTGGTGGGAGCGATGATGGGACTCTACATCGCTCTGGCGACGGGGCCGCTCGTGCTGCTCTTTGGCATCATCGGGATCGCGAGTGGCTACCTTTACAGTGCGCCCCCGCTCCGCCTAAGCGGAACCGGTTTGGGCGAGTTGGTGGCGGGGCTGAACCTCGGGCTGCTGACCACCCTGGGAGCCTACTATGTGCAGACAGGCTCCATCGACTGGGGTGTAGTCTGGGTGGCGCTGCCCGTTGCCCTCCTGATGACCGCCACCCTGATTCTCAATGGCTTTCAGCCGAGGAAACTTGC
>JACCSL010000503.1 GCA_013812995.1 Ardenticatenales bacterium
TTGCAGGCTCACATCATCCACGAAGAAGCTGCTCGGTAGCGAGCTGTCGGTCGTGGTCTGAAAGCGGACAATCACCGAGCGGCCCGCATACGAGGCGAGGCTGAGGCTATCCTGCCCCCAGACATTCTTGGGGCTGGCATTGCTCCAGGTGCGCAGGGTGGTAATGAGCGCACCCGTGCTGCCATCGTAGAGGCGGACATACATGCGGTCATAGACCGTGGTGCCGCTCTCCTGCGTCTCCATGCGCCACCAGTAGCTCAGCGTCCCATTGGTGGGCACCGTCACCCGCTGCTGGACATAGTCGCTGGCACTGTTGTAGCCGCCGGTCCAGGCACTGTAGCTGCCCGTGCGGGGGCGACCCGTGGCAACAATGGCGTACCCTCTGCCGGAAGACTCGGTCCAGCCCATGTTGCTCCCGCTCTCGAAGCCAGGGTTGACAATGACATTGGGCAGCGGGGTAGTAAACAGCGAGTAGAGCAGCTTGTTGGGCGACCCCGTGCCTGCGTCAATGACTTTTCCATTGGTCGCGCCATTGACAATCGCATCGCGCACCATCTGCGGCAAGGCCGTCGGGTTGGTAGAGAGGTAGAGCGCGGCCACACCAGCGACATGCGGCGTCGCCATCGAGGTGCCACTGAGCGTGTTCGTCGCGCTGTCGCCGGTGTACCAGGCGGAGGTAATGCTGACACCAGGCGCGAATAGGTCGAGGCAGCTTCCGAAGTTGGAGCTGGACGCGCGCGTGTCCGACGAGGTCACCGAGCCAACCGTGATGGCCGCGCTCACACGCGCGGGCGAATAGTTACAGGCGCTCGAGCTGGAGTTGCCCGCCGCAATCGCGTAGGTCACGCCCGCACCGATGGAATTCTGCACGGCGCTGTCCAGCGCGGAGGAGGCGCTGCCGCCCAGGCTCATGCTGGCAACCGCAGGCTTGCTGTGGTTGGCCGTAACCCAATCCACACCCGCGATCACACCGGAGTTCGAGCCGGAACCGTTGCAATCCAGCACCCGCACCGGGTGCAGCATAACCTTCTTGGCCACCCCGTAGGTCGTACCGCCGACAGTCCCCGCGACGTGGGTGCCGTGGCCGTTACAGTCGTTGGCGTTGCCGCCAGCGGTGACCGCATCGAAGCCATTGCCGATGCGGCCCACGAACTCACTGTGAGTCAGGCGGATGCCGGTGTCGATGATATAGGCGTGAACGCCGCTACCACTGGTGTTGTAGGTGTAGCTACTATTCAGCGGCAGGTCGCGCTGGTCGAGGCGGTCAATGCCCCACGTCGCGCCCGTCTGCGTGTCGGCAGCGGCAACTACGAAGTCCTGCTCAATGAAGGAGACGTTGCGGTTGCGCTGGAGGGCGAACACCGCCTCCTCGGGCATCTGCACGGCATAGCCATTGAGAACGTGCTCATAGCTCAGCAGCAGGCGGCCGCCGTGCTGCGTCACGATCTCCTTGACCTGCGCCTTGCTCTGCGCGCGGGAGATACCATTCTTGAAGACGACGATATACTGGTTGGGAATGACAGGACCACGATCCCCGGCTGCAATCACGGGCGCGGGGCCTTCTACCGGGATGAAGGGCTCGGCGGGAACCTCTGGTACGAACGCAGCTTTCTGCGCCCCGCTAGTGGCGTCTGTCTCGTGGAGCAGGGGCTTGTCATCGGGTCGATCCGCCAGCGCGCTGGCAGGCCCGCCAAGACTCATGGCGACCAGAAGCAGGAGGAGAAGTCCGAGCACGGTACGACGAAAAAGCAGAGTGTGTCCTTGACGCTGATACAATGGAGCCTCCAATGAGGGATAAAGTCGGGGCCTATCGTGCCCCGGAGGAATAATAGGGGATGCGTGCAGCGGATAAATGATGCCGCCACATCCCAGGGCAAAGAATATGGGGTTGTTTTTCAACAATCAATGGTGAAAGTTATGCTTTATCCAGAGCTAGCTTGTGGATGGCAGACAAAAGGACTATTGTCCCAAAAATCACAAGACTATTTTATGGCATAGCCACAACTTTAGTCCTGATTTGACCGCCTGCGTTATGGCGATAGCACAAAATCTACAGCGTTGCGTTGTAGAATAAGACAAAAAGGCAGAAACGCGATGAGTCCTTTAGAACAAATCAAGCCGCAGGTGCGGGCCATGAAGCCCTACACACTGACCCCGCACGAGGTGGCCCACAAGATGAACCAGAACGAGAACCCACTTGGTTTTCCCGAGGCGCTCAAGGATGAGGTTCTCGCCCGGATGCGCCAGCAGGATTGGGCGCGCTACCCCGACTTCCACTCCGCCGAACTCACAGAGGCCCTGGCGCGCCACATCGGGCTCTCGCCGAGCCAGGTCATCGTGGGCAATGGCTCCAACGAGTTGATCTACAGCACGCTGGCGGTCACCGTGGGGCCAGGCGATGCCGTGGTGATTCCAGTGCCCACCTTCAGCGTCTACAAGCTCATCGCGACGGTGCTGGGGGCCACCGTGCATGAGGTTCTCATGCAGGCGGAGGACAACTTCGCCCTGCCAACGGAGCAAGTTCTAGCGCTGGCCCAGGCAGAGCGCGCCCGCATCGTGGTGCTCTGCTCGCCCAACAACCCCACCGCGCAGAGCTACTCCCTGGCAGAGATTCGCCGCCTCTGCGCGGAAAGCGGTGCGCTGATCCTGCTGGACGAGGCGTACCAGGAATTCTCCGCGCAAAACCTGCGCGGCCTGCTCGACGAGTTTCCCAACGTGGTGCTGCTGCGCACCTTCTCCAAGGCGATGGCGATGGGGGGGCTGCGCGCGGGCTATGCGCTCACGAGCGAGGTGCTGGCGCAGGAGATTCGCAAGGGCCAGCTTCCCTACGCGCTGAATAGCTTCACCGCCACCGCCGCCGTGGTGGCGCTGGAAAACATGGCCCTGTTCGAGGAGCAGATTGCGCTGATTCGCGCAGAGCGGGAGCGCCTTTTCGCCGGATTGGTCGCGCTTTCCTTCGCTCAGCCTGTGCCCAGCGATGCCAACTTCATCCTGATCCGCTTTGAGGGGCACACGCCGCAGGCCATCTTCGACCACCTGCTGGCGCGCGGTATCCTGGTGCGCGATGTCTCGGCCTCGCCGGGCCTTGCCGGGTATCTTCGCCTAACCGTGGGCGCACCCCACGAGAACGATGCTCTGCTGGCCGCGCTAGGCGAGCTGGCGCAGGGGCCCTGATGCAACCGGGCTGGCCGATGCGTGCCGCGCTCTGGTTGCTGTTGGCCGAGTCAGCGCGCGCCAACCGAGCACACTATCCCCACCTCCCAACAGTATGGCTCCCTCATGCTCTTGGCAACAGCCTGGTCCTCTGCTCCCCGGAGCTTATTGCTGCACTGGATCGACGCCTTGGGCTGGAGGCGCTCTGCCAGCAGAGCACGCCAACCGCCGCGCTCTATCAGACCCTTAATGCTCTCTGCGTGGAAAATCCGCGCTGGGGATACTCCATTGCTCCGCTGGTGCTAGGCTATGTGCTCTCTCACCCACGACTCAACATCTACCAGGGCAGATGGGCCAGGTGGCGCTTCCTTGGCTTTGGGTTGGACGCGCTGCCGCATTCCATCACCGCCTTTGCCCTGACCCTGCTCATGCGGGATGGGCTGGAGACGCTCGGGCGATATTTACCGGACTCTAGCCTGTTTGCCTCCGTGGTACAGCCCCTGGCGCGCCATCCCGCGCTCACCAGTGCGGCGGCTCTTGCCTTCCTCTCGGCTGTCTGGGAGATAGGCGAGTACCTCATCCAGCAGGAGGAACTCCGCCGCACGGGCGGCAATCGGGAGCAGATCAATATGCAGTGGAGCGTGGCCGACATGAGCCACGATCTCCTCTCCAATGCCACAGGCTGGGGGCTCGCGACCTGGCTCCGCCAGCGCTAGGCGGTAGGGTGGCGCGGTTCGCTCCATCGGCTCCCTGGGGCTAGAATTGAGCAATGGCGGCGATAGGTAGGGGGAAAAAATGAGCGAGGAACAACAAGCGTTGATTCGTCGGCTGCGGAGCATCGAGGGTCATGTGCGTGGCGTGGAGCGGATGGTGGAGGAGGGGCAGTACTGTATCGACATCATCCACCAGACGCAGGCCATCAAGCGCGCGCTCGACAAACTGGAGCATGAACTTCTTAGCAACCATCTTGCTAGTTGTGTGACGACAGCTATGCGCAGCGAGGATGTGAATGAGCGCGAGCGCGTGATTGGCGAGTTGTTGGAAGTATTCGACGCAAAGAACAAAATTTAACGTCTAAGGAGGCGAGCCATGACAACCGAGAGAACCCATGTACCCGCCATTTCTTGTGACCACTGCAAGCGTACCATCGAGCGCGAGATGATCGATGAGGTCGGGTGTCCTGTGGTCGACGGGCTAGGCAGTCATCTTGCACTATAATCTTCATATCAAGCCATTGCTGGTGCTCTTGTTCGCCCTTTCATTCTTTCTCCTTGCGGCCCCCGCTCTATCCCAGGGCACGCGCGAGAGTTGGATGGTAGCGGCGCGCCGCACCGAGGGGCAGTCTGATCTATGGGCTCTACCTGCCAATGGCGGCCCGTGGCAGCGTCTCACGGCTACAACGGGGGACGAACGCTGGCCTGCGTGGCACCCAAACGGACATACCCTGGCCTACGCAGCGCGACGCGACCGAAACTGGGACATCTATAGCCTGGAGCTGCGAACAGGGCAAGAGCGGCGCTTGACGACAGATCCTCATTTTGAGGGATGGCCCGCATGGAGCCCGGATGGTCGCTTTCTGGCTTTCGCCTCCTTTCGTGAGGGCGACCTGGATCTCTTTCTGCTTGACATAAACAGCAATGAGGTGCGAAACCTGACGGCAGAATCCCCGGCGCACGACTTCGAGCCCAGTTGGGAAGATGCGAACCATCTCCTCTTCGTCTCTACGCGGGACGATTCGCACGACATTTTCCGCCTATCGCTGGCGGATGACACGGCAAGCCCCCTGCTTACCAGTGAGCAGCGGAGCGAGCGCCAGGCCATGGTTGTGCCAGGGCGGCAGGGAATACTCGTGGTGGCAGCCGAGGGGCGCACGCGCGACCTGGCCTGGCTGGATGCAGCCACAAGTCATCGGCCCGCGCTCTCCTGGGCGGGCGGCGTGACCCATGCTGCGCTTTCGCCGGATGGCGGTTCTGTCGCATGGCTAGAGCACCGCTGGGACGGCGAGGTACTCTACCGACGTTCCCTGGAGGGCGGGGAGACCCGGCGGCTTAATGGTCCCATTCCCCAGGTCAGCGATCTGGCCTGGGGAATGGTAGAGCGAGACGCCTTGCGCGCCCAGCTGCAACCGCTCCAGGCCGATGCGCTGCCTCCGTACACCCCGCAACCCAGCGAGTTCGTGCGGCTCTCCGATGTGGAGACCACCGCACCCCGCCTGAGCGAGCAAGCGCTACCCGCCTTCCAGACGATGCGGGCGCGGGTCGCGGGGGAGTTGGGGGAGGATTTTCTGGGGACCGTGAGCGAGCTCGTGCGCCCGATCCACTTCTCTAGCGAGGAGAGCGACTATCTTTCCTGGCACAAAGCAGGACGCGCGGTGGACACCCTGCTGGACCTGGGGTGGCGGCGCGGCATCCACCTCATGGATGTGGTGCGCGAGGATTGGCATGGTGATGTGTACTGGCGCTACTGGATTCGCTGCCCCCAGCAGGATGGCAGCTGCGGCGAGCCGCTGGTGGAGGCCCCCTGGGACCTCACCCTGCACGCGCGGCGGGAGCGCGCTCCGGGGCAAGGGGGCTTGCGTGGCCCCTTCATAGCAGGGTACTATATCGATTTCACACACATTGCAGAAGACGAGGGCTGGGAGCGTATCTCCTCCTACGAGATACCGGAGTTTGACTGGCGCGAAAATATGGTGGCGCTGGAATACTGGCACTACCAATACACCGATGGCCTGAACTGGTACGAGGCCATGAGCGAGCTCTACAGTCCAGATGAGCTGAATGAGATGTTTGGATGGGCAGAGTTGCGCGAGCGCGATATTCCGCTCTGGCGGCTCCGGAGCAAGGGGATTCCTCTGCCCGCCGATGTTCGTACCGTGCCTGCTGAGATGGTTATTCCCTGAACCACTGGAGGTTATACAGTCGATGATAAATCTGGTCGTCCATGCGACCCATGAGGCGGGGGTAAAGGTCGGCGGCATCGGGGCGGTTCTGGATGGGTTGCTGGCGAGCCACAACTACAACAATGGGGTCCGCCGCACCATTCTTCTGGGAAACTACCACGCGGACAACGGGCTGGAATACGAGCGGCTGCGTTCCCCTCGCAATCGTTTCACGGTTCGCTACCACGCCCGCGAGGGCATCGCCCATGTGCCTGACTCTGTGGCGCTGGCTTTTCACCAGGTGCAGCAGTTCCACAACGTTTCGATTCTCTACGGCACGCGCCGTATCGGGCAGGTCGAGCACGAGGTGTTGCTAGTCGACGGCAGCCATGCCGCCACCGAGCCTATCAACGATCTAAAAGGGTTCCTCTATAGTCGCTACGGCTTCCAGAGCAGCCATTTCGAGGACAATCCCGAGTTCAACCAGTACATGGGGGACGCGGTTGCCAGCATCAACGCGCTGTACGCCCTGTTGGGCCACATTGAGCAGCCCGCGATCTTCATTGCCCACGAGTGGCTAGGGCTGCCCGCCCTCTTCGCCGCCGAGCGCCACCTGCCGGGGCAGTTTCGCCGGGTCTTCTACGCACACGAAACCGCCACCGTCCGCGCCATTATCGAGACCAACAACGGCCATGATCTCCGCTTCTACAATGCCATGCGCATCGCGCAGGCGCGTGGCCTTTCCCTGGAACAGGTTTTTGGCAGCTACCATGACTACTTCAAGCACGCGCTGCTGAGGATTGCCGTGCACCTGGACGGCGTCTTCGCGGTGGGGGATTTCGTCAAGGAAGAGTTGGAGTTCCTCGATCCCTCGCTGCGCCAGCGACGGGTGGACCTGGTCTACAACGGGGTGCCCAGCACCCGACTTTCTATTGAGGAGAAGCTGCGCAGCAAGCGGCTGCTCCAGCAGTACGCGCAGGCCCTGCACGGCTTCACGCCCAGTTGGGTCTTCAGCCATGTGACGCGCCTGGTGCCCAGCAAGGCCATCTGGCGGGATATACGCGTCATGGAGCACCTGGATTTTGCGCTGCGCGAGCGCGGGGAGACAGCCATCTTCTATATTCTCAGCAGTGTGCGCCCCACCGGGCGGCGCAGCGAGGATGTCTTTCACTGGGAGTGGCAGTATGGCTGGCCCGTGCATCACCGCGCGGACAACGGCGACCTCATCTCTTACGAGTGGGATTACTATCAGTCGGTCGAGCAGTTCAACCATTACGCTCGCGCCAGCCGGATTGTCTTTATCAACCAGTTTGGCTGGAGCCGCGACCGTTGCGGAAACCGTATGCCCGCCGAGATGGAATTCATGGACCTGCGCTACGGCTCCGACCTGGAGTTCGGCCAGTCCATCTACGAGCCTTTCGGCATCGCGCAGGTGGAGCCGATTTCCTTCGGGGCGCTCTGTCTGCTGAGTAGCGCGTGCGGCTGCCTGGGCTTTATTCGGGATGCGGGCGGGATGGAATTGCCAAACGTCCTGGAGGCAAACTATCTTCATCTACCCTACTGGGTGGATTACTGGGATCTGCACGGCATCTTGAGCATGGGGCGCGAGGCGCGTGACCGTGTGGAGGCCATGATTGCCGAGCAGGCCGCCTATCAGGTCATCGAGCGACTGCCTCGCTCCAACGAGGCACTCCAGACACGGTTGGAGCAAGGCTATCAATTGGGAAGCCGCATGAGTTGGGAGGTGGTGGCGCAGGATTACCTGCTCCCCGCGTTTAATCGGCTGCTTTGAGAGACAGGCTGAGCAGGGCGAGGGGGCGGCATGAAGGCAGTGCATGGGGATGCAATCAACAAGCAGGAAAAAGGGGAGGGCAGTCGGTGGAAACAATCGATGGCTCTCAGGATGGAGGGTAGGCAGGCAGCGGAGGAATCCGCCAAGCTGCTAGATGAGGAGTCAGACAGGTTGTTGTTTTTAGACCAGCGCTCGCTTCGGCTGCGGTATGCCCTGATTCTGGCAGTAATCCTATTTTACGGGATCAGCTTTCCGCTGCTCTTCCGTGCCTTCCCTAGCCCTGGCATTGCCGCTCTCATTACGTTGCCCGTGGCCGCCGTTGCCTGGCTGCTAGGGCTCCGCGCGGCCCTCGCGGCAACCCTGTTGAGCATCCCACTCA
>JACCSL010000532.1 GCA_013812995.1 Ardenticatenales bacterium
GGATAGATTATTCTTACTTTACTCATGACACCCCATGTCCGGTTCAATTGTACTTCCCGCCCCGGTCATCTCCAACCTGCCCCCTCTGCTTTTCGTTAGCAGAGTAGGGGTGAGTCCGCCAACCGATATTCCTGCTCTGGGAAGGGATAGATAAAGCAGGCAGGAAAAGCGAGGAAAAAGCAGATTAAGTAGGAAAAACAGAGGCTTTCAAGATTATCCAGCCCTTAGACGCTAGCACAGGTTACGTTGATTCACCTATAACCACTTGCGTCATTTAGCACTCGTTGCTATACTGTGCTTGGCACTCGGGAGTAGTGAGTGCTAATCTCAAACAAGAGCAACCAGCAGCAACGATTCAGGAGGTATTTAGAGTATGGCGACTACATTGACGCCGCTTAGTGACCGCGTGATTGTTGAACCGACAGAGCGTGAGGATACCACCCCCAGCGGTATTATCCTTCCCGACACCGCCCGCGAGAAGCCCCAGGAAGGGACCATCATCGCTGTTGGCAAGGGCAAGATCGATGAGAGCGGCAACCGCCAGCCCCTGGACGTCGCCGAGGGCGACCGAGTAATTTTCGCGAAGTACGCGGGCACGGAGTTCAAGCTCGAAGGTGACCGCAAGGTGTTGATTCTCAAGGAAAATGACCTGCTGGCGATTGTTAGCCGCAGCTAATTGCCCCTCGGCAATCTAAATTTTTAGCAACCAATAGTAAGGGAGAAGCTATACATGGCAAAGCAGATTCGCTTCGCAGAGCAGGCCCGCCAGGGTCTCAAAGAAGGTGTGGACGCCGTTGCAAACGCGGTCAAGACGACGCTCGGCCCCAAGGGTCGCAACGTTGCGGTAGACAAGAAGTTTGGTGCTCCTACCGTCACGCATGATGGTGTCACGGTTGCCAAGGAGATCGAGCTGGAAGATCCCTTTGCGAACATGGGCGCGCAGCTGCTGAAGCAGGCCGCCACCAAGACCGATGATGTCGCCGGTGACGGGACCACGACCTCCATCGTGCTGGCCCAGGCCATCGTCAACGAGGGACTGCGCAACGTGGCCGCTGGTGCCAACCCGATGCTGATCAAGCGCGGTCTGGACAAGGCGACGGCCCGCATCGTCGAAGAGATCAAGAGCATGGCGAAGCAGATCACCAGCAAGGAAGAGATTGCGCAGATTGGCGCGATTTCGGCGGGCGACCGCGAGATTGGTGACATGCTGGCCGATGTCATGGACAAGGTTGGCAAGGACGGTGTCATCACCGTTGAGGAGTCGCGCGGGCTGGCCTTCGAGCAGGAATTTGTCGAGGGTATGCAGTTCGACCGTGGCTACATCAGCGCCTACTTCGTCACGGATGCCGACCGCATGGAGTCGATCCTCGAGAACCCCTACATCCTGATCCACGACAAGAAGATCTCCAGCGCGCAGGACATCGTTCCTGTGCTGGAGAAGCTGATCCAGGGCGGCAACCGCAACCTGGTCATCATCGCCGAGGACATCGACGGCGAGGCCCTGGCGACGCTGGTGCTGAACAAGCTGCGCGGTACCTTCAACGTCGTCGCGGTGAAGGCTCCCGGCTTCGGCGACCGCCGCAAGGCGATGCTCCAGGACATCGCTACCCTCACGGGTGGTCAGGTGATCACGGAGGAGATGGGCCGCAAGCTGGACAGCACGACCCTCAAGGATCTGGGCCGCGCTGACAAGGTTGTGGTTGGCAAGGACGACACGACGATCATCGATGGCGCGGGCGACTCCGACGACATCAAGAGCCGCGTGAACCAGATCAAGGCTCAGATCGACACGACGACGAGTGACTACGACCGCGAGAAGCTCCAGGAGCGCCTTGCCAAGCTGGCTGGTGGCGTCGCCATCATCCGCGTTGGTGCGGCGACGGAGACCGAACTCAAGGAGAAGAAGCACCGCGTCGAGGACGCACTCCGCGCGACCCGCGCTGGTGTGGAAGAAGGCATGGTTCCTGGCGGTGGTGTGGCCCTGGTTCACGCCCGCGAGTCCATCAAGGACGGGCTCGGCCTGGAAGGCGACGCCCTCACGGGCGTGAAGATCCTGTACCGCGCCCTGGAAGAGCCGCTGCGCCAGCTCGCCAAGAACGCGGGTGCTGACGGTGCCGTGGTTGCCCAGGAAATCCGTCGCCTCCAGGCAGAGCAAAACAACCCCTACCTTGGCTACGAGGTCATGAGCGGTGAGTACGTCGATATGTTCGAGAAGGGCATCATCGACCCCGCCAAGGTGACGCGCTCCGCAGTCGAGAACGCGGCCTCCATCGCCTCGATGATCCTGACGACGGAAGCCCTCGTCACGGACCTCCCCGAGGATAATAAGGCTCCCGCTGGTGGCCCTCCCGGTGGCATGGGCGGCATGTATTAAGCCACCCCTTTGCAAAAAAAGAGTCCTGGCAATGCCAGGACTCTTTTTTTGCCTTCTGCGCCTTGACAAGAACAATCGAGCAGGCTTTTATTCTCGAAGGGTTTTGAATGGTTGAAAGGAACAATGATGAGCGCGCTGATTGCCCTCCTGACCGATTTTGGGAACCGTGATAGCTATGTGGGCGTGATGAAGGGTGTGATTGCTCGAATTGCCCCTGGCGTTCAGGTGATTGATCTCCTGCATGAGGTTCGCCCGCAGAGTGTGTCGCACGCAGCCTACGCCCTGTACATGGCGGTTCCCTATTTTCCCACGGGCACCATTTTCTGCTGCGTGGTGGATCCGGGGGTTGGCAGCGAGCGGCTCGCCGTTGCGGCGGAAATTGGCGAGTGGACCTTTATTCTGCCGGACAATGGCATTGTGACCCGCGTTCTGGACCACTGGCCCGCGCATCGTGCCGTCAGCCTGAGCAATCCCACCTACCAACTCCCCCACCCCTCCTTCACCTTTCACGGGCGGGACATCTTCGCCCCTGCCGCCGCGCACCTGACAATGGGCGTTCCCCTGGAGGCGCTAGGAGAGGCCATCGCGGTAGAGGCGCTGCAGCGCCTGGACCTGCCCACGACCTATACCGAGGAAAACCATGTCAGTGGCAGTGTCATGCACGTCGATCACTTCGGGAATCTCATCACTACCATCTCGCAGGCGCACCTGGGGCAGCAGAGGGACTGGCAGATTCATCTGGCGGGAATGGAAATGGTACTCTCCGAAATCAGTACCACCTTTGCGGATGTCCCGCCCGGCCAGCCAGTGGCGTACATCGGGAGCGACGGATTCCTGGAGCTTGCCATTCGCAACAGCAGCGCGGCCGCGCTCTGGGGGTGCAATGTGGGCACCGAGGTCTGGGCCGAGCGAAAAGAGGGAGACTAATCCATGTACGCAGAGTTTGCGGTGGCAAAGGTCGGGAAATATGCCTCCAGCGAGAGCGGGGACACAGTGGAGATGATCGAGCGCCCGCACGGCGGGCTCTCCTTCGTGATGGCAGACGGGCAGCGCAGCGGCAAGAGCGCCAAGGTAATCTCGAACATCGCCACGCGCAAGGTGATCTCGCTGCTGGGCGAGGGCGCGCGCGATGGGGTAGCAGTGCGGGCCGCCCATGATTACCTCTTTGCCATGCGTGGCGGGAAGGTGCGCGCCGACCTGCAACTGCTCTCGCTGGACCTGGAAACGCGCACCATCGTGGTCTCGCGCAACACCGACTGCCCCGCCCTGCTCATCGAGGAGCGAACAGTGCGCTTTCTGGAGGGAGAGGCATCTCCCATTGGGCTCTACCGCAATACGCGCCCGGTGATCCACGAGATTCCGATCCATCCGTCGATGGCAGTGGTTATTTTCTCCGATGGCATCCGCCACGCGGGCTCCCGCATTGAGAGCCGCTTCGACGCCGCTGCCTCGATTGAGCCACTGCTCTTCGAGGAGCCTGTCACCGCGCGGCTGCTGGCCGATTCACTGTTGGAGCAAGCCATCGAGG
>JACCSL010000563.1 GCA_013812995.1 Ardenticatenales bacterium
GTCCTGGTAGTTCACCACATCGCCCGCTGCGTAGACGTTGGGGATAGTCGTCTCCATGTGATCATTGACCTGCACCCCCCGACGATCAAACGCGATCCCACTGCCTTCCAGAAATTCGACATTGGGCTCGACCCCAAAGGCCATGCCGTAGAGCTGGCACTCGATCTCTCGACCGGATTTGGTGCGAACCCCGCTGATGCGCAGATTGTCCCGGCTCAGAACCTCGGCCACCTCCTCGCTCAGGGCCAGTTCGACCCCGGCGCGCTCCAAGCGGGAGAGCACAATGTCGCTAGCGGCCAGGTCCAGCACCTGGGCCCAGAAGCGATTCTGCCGCATCATGAAGATGGGGTGAACCCCACGTTCGTGCAGCCCGTGAACCCACTCCAGCCCCAGAATTCCCCCACCCGAGACCACTGCCTGCTTGAGCTGTGGCAGCTCGTGGAGAATCAGATTTACATCCTGGAGGGTGCGGAAGACGCCAACCCCCGCCTTGTCGCTGCCGGGAACCTCCACATAGCGTGCCCGCGAGCCGGTGGCAATCAGCAGCGCGTCGTAGGGGAAGCGGCGACCATCGTCTCCAACAATCACCCGGTGCGTCGTGTCAATCTGCGCCGCCCGGCAGAACTGTCGGTCGATCTGGTAACGGTCATAAAAATCAGGGGGAACCGCCCAGATCTCTCCGTCGCGCAGCTCGCCCATCAGGTAGTTGGTGAGCGCGGCACGATAGTAGCAGGGATTCGGGTCTGCCGAGAGAAGGGTGATGTTGGCCTGCGGGTCTTCCTGACGCAGTAGCTCGACGGCGGCTGTCCCCGCTGCCCCATCTCCAATGATAACAAACCGACGCACAGATAGCTCCTGTTCAAAGACGAGCTGCTTTCAATCAACATAAGATTTTAGCGAGGGGCGTAGCCAGGTGCAAATCAGGGGAAGAATTTGTTGACAGAGCAAAAAGAGACGCCTTCCAGTTGTGGAGGCGTCTCTTGGGCGACGAGGAATGGCTATCCTCTAAGAACTGGTAGGTAGAGCGTATATTCGATGCCTGTCTGCGATTCGGCGTTACAGCGCATCCCGACATTGTGGAAGACAGGCTCATCGACCACGGTCAGCGTCGGGCTCGTGTAGGCGAGACAATGTGGGGCCGTTGCTACCACCTGGTACTGCCCGGACGGGACGTAGAAGGCGAAGTAGCCGGGGATGGGAATCCGGGCAGCGTTTGACGCGTCGGTAAACTGCGGGTTGACCTGGCCGGTTTCCTCGGCCACCCAGCGTGCCCAGCTATCGTCCCCGTTGCGTACAGTGGCGGTCACGGTGGCATTGGTAATCAGGGACTCGGTTGGCGGAATAGCGGGCCACTTGTAGGTGCCGCCCGCCTTGTCGATGTCCTAGACATAGCCTGCCGGATCGACCAGAATGATGTGGCATTTCTGGTTCTGCTGGAATATGTGGTGGAGTCATGGTTCTGCGTGGCTCGCATGGCACGCTTCCCGATCTTCCATACCACAAATTCTGTCAGAAGCAGTGGCATTTAACATAAACGAGACCGACGATGGGAATACCTTCCTCGTCATAGAAAACAGGTAGGCACCCTATCTCGATGACCGAGCCGGGACCAAACCCTTTATTTCCGAGGTCAGCCTTGCAGCCTCGGATGGGAGGAAATGGTGTCATAGAACAGGGGCAGCGGCTTGACCGCCCAACTGCTCCACGAATGGGCCGCCAGCAGCCGCGTGCGCGCTTTCGCCAGCTCCGCCTCGCTGGCGGCGTGGAGTTCAAAGAGCGGTTCGCCCGCGAGCAGGCGGTCGCCGACCTTGGCCTGGAGCACGACGCCCACTGCCGGGTCAATCGACGCCTCTTTTGTGGCTCGTCCGCCTCCCATCTCGACCACGGTCAATCCGACCTCGCGCGCATGGATGCCCGCCAGGATGCCATCCTGGGGGGCGGGTACCATCTCGATGTAGGGGGCCCTGGGCAGCCTCGAGGTGTCCTCGATGTACGAGAGGTCGCCGCCCTGTGCCGCGACCATTGCCTTGAACTTCTGCCAGGCGGCCCCACTTTGCAGCGTCTCCTTGGCCAGCTCATGGGCCGCATCGAGCGACTCGGCTTTCTCGCCGAGCAGGAGCATGTGAGCCGCCACGGTGAGGCAGTGCGCCTCGAAGTCCTCCGGCCCCTGGCCGTGCAGCGTTTCGACGGACTCGCGAATCTCCAGCGCGTTGCCCACGGCGCGCCCCAGTGGCTGGTTCATGTCGGAGAGCAGCGCGGTGACCTCGCGCCCCATGCGCGTGCCGATGGCGACCATCGCTTTTGCCAGGGCACGGGCTTCCTCCAGCGTGCGCATGAAGGCTCCTTCGCCCACCTTCACATCGAGCACGATGGCATCGGCACCGGCCGCGAGCTTCTTGCTCATGATGGAGGAGGCGATGAGCGGCAGGCTGCTGACCGTGGCGGTAACATCGCGAAGGGCGTAGAGTTTACCATCGGCCGGGGCCAGCGAGGCCGTCGTCCCAGCCACGACGAGGCCAATCTCTCTGACCTGAGCCATGAACTGATCGTGGCTCAACTGGATGGTAAAGCCAGGGATACTCTCCAGCTTGTCCAGAGTGCCCCCCGTGAAGCCGAGCCCGCGCCCGCTCATCTTCGCCACGGGTAGTCCGGTGGCGGCAACGATGGGGCCAACGACGAGCGTCGTCTTGTCCCCGACGCCGCCCGAGGAATGCTTGTCCACCACCTTCCCTCCCAGCATCGAGAGGTCAAGCTGCTCGCCGCTCTGCACAATGGCATCGGTGAGCGTGGTGGTTTCCCGGTCATCCATGCCGCGCAGATAGACAGCCATGAGCAGCGCGCTGGCCTGGTAGTCCGGTAGCTCGCCCTGGCTATACTGCTCGATGAACCAGCGAATCTCCTCGTCGCTCAGCGCCTCACCGTCCCGTTTCTTCGCAATGATGTCTACTGCTCGCATCGCTTCTCTGCTCCTTGCTTAATCAATTGGGTGTGTTTCATTTCAGTTGGAAGCCGTCTGACCCGGCTTGGAATTCGCGCTGGCTCGCTGCGATGGTCCTTCGCTCTCCCAACTCATTTGAAACACACCCTAATCAATTTGCCAGCTGCGAATCGTCCCTCGGGGTGGTAAAATGATCGCTCACGCGAGGGGGGGTGAGCAGGCGCGCCTCTCGCTCGACCGCAAGGCGGAGCTGTCAGCCTCAAAGTATGGCATGGTTTTTCTCTCTGTGCAACGGGTTGTCTGCCTGACAAGACAGGGCCAGAGGTGGTTTTTCCGAGGTGTCTGGGCTACCATAATTAACCTCACGATGAAAGGAAGACTATGGTTGTCTACGATGGGTATGGGGCGCGCCTTTCGCTGGGCAGGGAGGTGGCGCGGGGGAGCGCCGCAACGCTCTATGAGATACCAAGCATGGCCGGGCTCCTGGCCAAAGTGTACCACTCCTACCATGAGGAATATGAGGCCAAACTACGCTGGATGATGGCGCATCCGCCTGCCATTGCTGATTCACCGGAGGGGCGCGTGTCCGTTGCCTGGTCTGAGTATACAATTGCCCTGCCTGGTCCCGCTCATTGCATTGACAAAGAAAGGCTCTGCTGATGCCCCGCATATTTGACAATATTAAAGAGCGCCTCCTTCCCACTTTGAAGGAGACCCTACAAGTTTCTTACCGGGCTGATTTCTGTGTTGGTTATTTTAACCTCCGGGGTTGGAAACAGATTGATGCGCAAATTGATGAGTGGGTAGGTGGGGAGAATTATCGTTGTAGGTTGCTAGTAGGAATGCAACGTCCTCCGAAGGAGCAACTCAAGGCGCTATTTGCACTAGGGCAGGAAGAGGAGGGTATCGACAATCAGACGGCGCTGAAGTTGAAGAAGGAGCTCGCGGACGAGTTTCGTCAACAGTTGATGCTTGGTGCCCCTACGAACGCAGATGAGGCGGGATTGCGTCGTCTGGCCCAGCAGATTCGAGAGGGCAAAGTGGTCGTCAAGCTCTTCCTGCATCATCCCCTCCATGCCAAGTTGTACCTGCTCTACCGTAACGACCTTACCACGCCGCGCGTTGGCTTTATGGGGAGCAGTAACCTCACATTCTCTGGCCTTGCAGGTCAGGGTGAGTTGAATATCGATGTGGTAGACCAAGATGCCACACAGAAGCTATCAACATGGTTTGAGGATCGTTGGAAAGATCGTTGGTGCATCGATATTTCTCAGGAACTGGTGCAGATTATCGAGGAAAGCTGGGCGAGCGAGCGACCCATTCCACCCTACTACATCTATTTGAAGATGGCCTACCATCTCTCGCGGGAAGCGCGCGCTGGGCTAAGCGAGTTCACCATTCCCAAAGAGTTGGACAAAAAGCTCTTTGATTTCCAGGCAGCGGCTGTGAAGATCGCAGCCCGGCACCTGAACCAGCGCGGCGGGGTGCTCATCGGCGATGTGGTGGGGCTGGGGAAAACGCTCATGGCGACGGCGCTGCTGCGTATCTTTGAAGAAGACTTCGAGCAGACAGCACTGATTCTCTGCCCCAAAAACCTTGTGAAAATGTGGGAGTCGTACCGGGATGAGTATCATCTCCGCGCAAAGGTGCTCTCTGTCACACGCGTCAGCAAGGAGTTGCCAACTCTGCCGCGCTATCGGTTGCTCTTGATTGATGAGAGCCACAACCTGCGCAACCGCGAGGGGAAACGATACCGCGCCATTCAGGAATACATCCGCAAGAATGATAGCCGCTGTATTCTCCTCTCTGCGACCCCTTACAACAAGAGCTATCTCGACCTCTCTAGCCAGCTACGCCTTTTTGTCCCCGAAGGGACGGATCTGGGTATTCGACCTGAGCAACTGCTGCGCGAGATTGGAGAGGTCGAGTTTAGCCGCCGCCACCAGGCCTCCCTGCGTTCTCTGGCGGCGTTTGAGAAGAGCGAGCACGCCGACGATTGGCGCGAGCTGATGCGTCTTTTCATGGTGCGGCGTACCCGCACCTTTATTCGCGAGAATTATGCTGAGACAGAGCCAGAGAATGGCCGCAAGTTTCTTGCGTTCTCCGATGGTCGGCGTGCGTATTTCCCGGATCGCCTTCCACGGTCTCTCGCCTTTGCGGTGGATGAGAGCAATCCCCTCGATTCGTACGCGCGGATGTACTCAGAACTCATCGTCAATACGATCAATGATCTGAATCTGCCACGGTACGGCCTGGGAAACTATGTTCATCCGCGCCCCAAGCAGGCCCCTGATAGCAGGGAGCAGCAGCTTCTCGACAACCTCTCGCGCGGCGGACGACGGCTGATGGGGTTCAGCCGCACGAATCTCTTCAAGCGGCTGGAAAGCAGCGGCTATGCCTTTTTGCTCTCCGTCGAGCGCCATCTGCTGCGCAACTACATTTTCATCCATGCCCTGGAGAATGGATTGGCCTTGCCCATTGGTACCCAGGGCGCGGAGCTGCTCGATACCAGCTTTGAGGATGAGGATGTGGAGTGGCAGGGCGAGGAGGCGGGAACTCTCACTGAAGCGGTCGGGGAGGTCGCGCTCCGCGAGCGAGCGGCGGCGGCCTATGCGTTGTATCTCACACAGTATCGCAAGCGCTTTCAGTGGATTCGCCCCGATCTTTTCGACAAGCGGCTACTCCAGGCACTGCAAGAGGACAGCGCCATGCTGCTGAGTATTCTCCAGCAGTTTGGTCAATGGTCTGCCGCGCAGGATGCCAAGCTGAACGCGCTGCATGAGCTCCTAACCCGCCACCACGCCCAGGATAAGGTGCTGATCTTTAGCCAGTTTGCCGACACCGTACTGTACCTGAACCAGCAGTTGCAAGCGCGCGGCCTCACTCAGGTAGCGGGAGCCACGGGTAGCTCCGTAGACCCCACGGCCCTGGCCTGGCGCTTCAGTCCACGCAGCAATGGCAAGCAAGGGAGCGTCGCGCCTGAGCAAGAGCTTCGCGTGCTGATTGCGACGGATGTGTTGAGCGAGGGGCAGAACCTGCAAGATAGCCATATCGTGGTCAACTACGATCTGCCCTGGGCCATCATCCGCCTGATTCAGCGCGCGGGCCGCGTAGACCGCATCGGGCAGGAGGCAGAGCAAATCCTGAGCTATACCTTCTGGCCCGCCGATGGGGTGAATCGCATCATTGGCTTACGGGAGCGGCTGCGGGAGCGGCTGCGCCAGAATGCGGAGGTGGTCGGCACCGATGAGGCATTCTTCGAGGAGGAGAATGCGGGGCAGCCCCTGCTCGATCTGTACAATGAGCGGCTGGGGGTGCTGGATGAGGAGCCCGACAGCGAGATTGATCTCGTTTCTTACGCCTACCAAATCTGGAAGAATGCGACAGATGCCAACCCCTCCCTACGAGCACTCATCCCCCAATTGGCCAATGTGGTCTACTCGACCAAGCCGCACCTCGCGGGGGGCTCCCAGGTTGGACCCACGGGGGTGCTTGTCTATATGAACACGAACGAGGGAAATAGCGCCCTGGCCTGGATTGACCAGCAGGGCAAGAGCGTCAGTGAGTCCCAGTTTACTATTCTACGCGCCGCTGAGTGCGCCCTCGACACGCCCGCCCTGCCGCGCCAGGAGGCGCACCATGAGCTGGTCCAGAGGGGTGTTGATCATATGTTGCATGAGGGTAGCGTCGTGGGCGGTCAACTGGGCCGCCCCTCTGGCGCGCGCTTCAAGAGCTACGAGCGGATGAAAGGCTATGCTGAATCGCTGCGGGGGACGCTCTGGGAGAATGACCCCACCACCCAGAGCTTGTTCAAGGCCATTGAGCAGATTTACCGCTACCCCCTGCGCGAGAGTGCGCGCGAGAAACTCAATCGCCAACTGCGCAGCAATGTGCGGAACGAGCAGTTGGCAGAATTGATCGTCAATCTGTACGAGGATGATGTGCTCTGTTTGGTGGAGGAAGAGAAGGCCACCGAAGAAGCACACATCATCTGCTCCTTGGGGCTGGCAACGCCATAGCCGCGCCTGACAAACCATGTAGCGGCGAGGCGTGCCGCACGCGGCGATTGTCACTTTTATTGATAAGCTACGAACAGGAGAAAAGCGCATGACCCTGAATCGCAACCGGGCACGAATCCTTCTACAGGAGGCGAATTTCCGCGACCTCTTCATTGAGGAGCTGGGCTGGGATCGCTTCGGCGAGCAGGTGCAGAGCCGCGTCGAGCAGGAGCACTTTATGCTCCAGGGCGTGGCGGAGAAGCGGGGCGTGGCCGTCTTTGTCTGCAAGGTGGCGGGGGAGATGCCTCTCTCTACCACGCGCCGCAAGATCGATCAGGAGGTCGTCAAGATATACCGCGAGCACCTCATCATCTATCTGGAGGAGTCGAGCGGGGGGCAGATATGGCAGTGGGTGCGCCGCGAGCCGGGACGCCCCTTTGCCAGCCGGGAGCATCGCTATGAGCCGGGCCAGGCTGGCGAGGCACTGCTTCAGCGCCTGGAGCTCATCGCGTTCACGCTGGAGGAAGAAGCGGGGCTGACGTTGGTGGACACCAACAGCCGCGTCCGCGCCGCCTTTGATGTGGAGCGAGCCACCAAGCGCTTCTACGATCAATTCAAGAAGGAGCGCGATGCCTTCCAGACGTTCCTGGAGGGGATTTCCGATATCGAGATGGCGCGCTGGTATGCCTCCGTGATGCTCAACCGCCTGATGTTCCTCTACTTCATCCAGAAGAAGCACTTTCTGGGCGGGAATGTAAACTACCTGGCTGAACAATTGAAGGAGCACCCCGGCGAGGACACCTTCTACCTTGC
>JACCSL010000566.1 GCA_013812995.1 Ardenticatenales bacterium
GGCCGACGAGGCCGCGGGCGCTGGTGTTGGTGGCGTGGCCGGAGCCGTCGTTGGTGGAGCCCTGGGTGGCCCGATTGGGGCCGCTGCTGGGGCCGCGATGGGTGCCGCTGGTGGGGCCGCTATCGCCGACTCTGACGACCACGACAACACGAGCGGAACGGGTGCCGCTGCAGGCGGTGCCGCTGGCGCTGTGACGGGTGGCATCATTGGCGGTATGGTCGGTGGCCCGCTGGGCGCGGTCGCTGGGACCGCCATTGGTGGGGCCACGGGCGCGGGGATCGGTGAGGAAGGCGAGTCCGCTCAATCCACACGCGGTGGTGGCAACGAGATGGCCGGTGGTGTTGCTGGTGGCACGGCGGGTGCCGTCGCCGGTGGCCTGGTCGGTGGCCCTGTTGGCGCTGTGGCGGGTGCCGCCATCGGTGGTGCCATCGGTGCCGAGGCCGCTGACGAGACCGAGGAAGCCGACAAGCGCGAGGATCGCCTCACGGGCGACGACATCCTCTAGCCCACACCATGAGATTCCAAAAGGCCCGGACATGCGTCCGGGCCTTTTGTTTGGTTTGGGGCAGAAAACGCCTGAAACTCGTTGTCAAAAGCTCACTATCTACCATATAATTGGTGAACATGGGCCGATTGCTTATATTTTTTGGAGGAATAATATTTTTAGTGGGACTATTTAGCTGTTGTCGAAAGGACGATCTAATGGGATGTTTGAGTGGAGCGAAGATTTCTATGACCCCGATCATTCTGATGATGAGGAACGCTATATCCTCATTGGACAGTCGCAACAACATCGTCTATTGGTAGTTTCATATACCGAACGTGGAGATAGGATTCGCCTGATCAGCGCAAGAGAAGCAACGCAAAAGGAAAAAGTGGTCTATGAAGAAGGTGGAGGATGAGATGGAGGACGACCTGCGCGCAGAGTACGATTTGAGAAACTTAAGAGTAAGAAAAGTTGGCCCGCAGCGCACGCAATTTGGCGCGCAACTGGTGCAATTAGCACCAGATGTAGCTGCGGTATTTCCAACCTCAGAGGCGGTGAACGAAGCCCTACGATTCTTAATTCGCATTACCCGCGACAACTATCCCCCCGTAGCTAATACCAGTCAAACCCCTTGATCAAGTCGCAACAAGGATATGTGCCATGAGTCGATTCGGTTCCGACCCGCGTGCCTTTTTTGATTCCGTGTACCAGGACATACCGCCCTGGGATGTTGGCGGGCCTCAACCTGCGATGGCCGCCCCTTCTGGCTGACTTTCCGCCCATGAGTCCCCTTCTGGATGTCGGCTGTGGGTCCGGCGATCTCTCGATCCACTTGGCGCAAAGCGGATACCAGGTGACGCTCCGCTCGGTGGAGTTCCTGAGTCGCGTCGCGCCGCCAGTGCCAGCGGACCTGTGCCTGCATGGAGCGCCACCCCTGACGAGGCATTCGAGCTTTTTTGCTCTCCTTGGCCCAAATTCGCTGCTTCCATTATGATTGACCATTCACTGGCCCGGCAAAGGAGGACATTCCATGCGCGTCGTTGCGATGATCATGGCTGGGGGCGAGGGCACCCGCCTCACGGTGCTATCCGACAAGCGTGCCAAACCGTCCGTTCCCTTCGCTGGTAAGTTCCGCATCATTGATTTTACTCTCTCCAACTGTGTCAACTCTGCTATCTTCGATGTCGCGGTGCTGACGCAGTACCGCCCCCACTCGCTGAACGCCCACATCGGTATTGGTCGCCCCTGGGATCTGGACCGCACGCGCGGTGGCGTCCGTTTGCTCCAGCCCTATCAGGGGCGCGGTCACCTGGAGTGGTATCGTGGGACGGCAGACGCGGTGCTCCAGAATCTAGGCTACATCGACGAGCGGCGCGCGGACACCGTGGTGATTCTCTCCGGGGATCACATCTACAAGATGGATTATCGCCACATGCTGGCCTACCACCAGGAAAAAGACTCAGACCTCACCGTAGCGGTGATGAATGTGCCCCTGGAGGAAACGGACCGCTTTGGCATTATGACAACCAACCGCGTGGCGCGGGTCACGGAATTTCACGAGAAGCCCAAGGCGCGCGACAAGGGAACCCTCGCCAGTATGGGCATCTACATCTTCCGGGCCGAGGCGCTGCGCCAGCGGCTACTGGAGGGGGCCCAGGCGAATGCGGACCTGGACTTTGGCAAGCATGTCATCCCGACCATGATCCAGATGGACAAGGTGTTTGCCTATTCCTTCGAGGGATATTGGGTGGATGTCGGAACGGTCCAGGCATACTGGGAAACGAGCATGGA
>JACCSL010000570.1 GCA_013812995.1 Ardenticatenales bacterium
CCTCCTCGGGTCTGCGCGTCTCGGAGCTGGCGAGTTTGAAGAGCGAGCAGCTCGTCGAGCGCGACGGCGGCCACTTTCTGCTCGTGCTGGGCAAGAACGATGTGGTGCCGCGCGAGGCCCCGCTCTCCAAAGAGGCGCGCGCAGCAGCGGGGGTAGACTGCGAGTACATCTTTACCAGCTTCGGAGGGCGGGGTGGGCGGCTCACCGAGACATCCATCTCGACCGTCGGCGCGTGGCAGGCGGTGCAGCGCTACAGCACCCAGATAGGGCTTGCTGATGTGAAACCCCATGACTTCCGCACACAGCTCGCCAAGGGGGATATTCGCCAGGCGCAGAAGGCGCTGGGGCACAAACGCATCGATACGACAGCGGCGCATTATGTGCTCGATGAGCTGGAGCCGAATTTGACCGATGATCTGTATTGAGTCCCGCTTGTGGGTGGCGTGGATCTCTGGGGCTGCGTGCAGCCGTGCCAGCTCTCGGACAAGACGATGGCCTACATGGTCAAGGGCGGTGCTGAGATGGGCAAAGAAACAAGTCTCGGAGTATTATGTCAAACCCACGCACCGGCGACAGCCGCTTGTGCTGGGCTGTGAAGGCCTCCGCGTAGGTGGGCACAGCATCCGCGCTATATAATGGAAGAGCGCGCATTTTTCTGCGCCGTTTCCTGCGTGATTTCCCTTGCCCTTTCCCGGCTCTCGAGCGAGGCAATGGGCATTGCTAGACCCTGGTGCTCCTGCCACCCATACGAGGCCAGATCAAATTTCGGGAATATCCAACCACACTTCATGGGTGGTCAAAGATTCGACCGGAATTTCCATAGTGACATCTATTCGGGTCGTGCTTCGCTTGGCTAGCTGGATACCTATGGCGGCCGAGCTTGGCTGAATGACCTGAATCTTGCATTCTGGACCATCGTGTTGATGGAGCACCACCAAACCCAGCGCCAGGCTACCGCTTGCACAGGCACTCTCTGCCACAAATGAGTTAACGCCTCTTACCGCAACGAAGGGGGTAATAACCCACTTGAGATTTTCTTGCCGGGCAAATATCATCCCCGATGCTATGTCATCCGGTGGACCCATATCTTGCAACAATATCTGCGCATTCCTGGCGGAGGAGTTTGTGTTTTCCACCAAAGCAATGACGTGCGATATGCCACTCAAGGACACTAGAAAGTGGTCAGGCGTCAGCTGCGAGAGCCCAAACTCTCTTAAAGCAAAGGTTATTTGGCAGCGGAACCCTCTGGCGAGGCGGTCAATGGTGACGTGTGCTACCTCTTCCAGCCCACTCGATTCTACTCTAACCTCAGACAACCGGCCTAACTCTGACGTACATAATGCCGCAGAGGCCAACCCATTACCACTAAATTCGCCTCCCATCATCTGTACCCGACTCGATGCACTCGTATCCTGAGGTTGTTCCAGGAAAGCGACCTGCTCTACACCTTCTGAGTTCATAAGATGTTGAGCGACAAGCGAGTGATAGCAACGGCTCACTTCTGAAACGATCAGGGCGGTAACATTGCCTGCAGGACTATATTTGTGAAATACAATTTCCATTATTTACTCTCTGTGTGAGCGGTAACGCGTCAGTCATGACGCTGATACCTAACATCGGGCAATCCTAAAACGTGAGATATCCCCCTGATCCTTGAGGTACACCCTATGACCCGACAAGCCCTGATAACGGATATTCAAAGAATATCGGAGATCGATTGTGACGCTTTTGGAGATGATTGTTATCCTCTGTTCTTCCTCAGACAGGCCTGTGAGATATATGGCGAATTATTCCGGGTGGCTGAAGATGAGCAGGGAACGGTGGTAGGTTATACCCTCAGCGCCAGCAAGCTCGAAGGTCGGGACGCCTGGATTCTCGTGGTCGCGGTGGACAAAAGAGCCCGTGGCAGGAGAGTTGCAACCAAGCTGATCGAGGATGGTTTGAACATTTTATCTCTGGGTGGCATCCAGCAGGTATAATGGACCCGAAAAACTGGACAGAAAAAAGCGCGTTCGTAAAGTAGGCTCTCATTATGAGCAACAAACGCAAAAGCTACAGTCCGAAGGTGAAAGCGGATCTCGTGCTGAGGTTGCTGAAAGAAGAGCAGACCCTCAGCGAGGTGGCAAGCCAACAAGGAATCCATCCCAACCAACTGCGCGAGTGGCGCAAGATCGTGCTGGAGGGGTTGCCGCAACTCTTCGAGCGGGACCCGCAGGCCCAGCAGGCCGAACGCGCGGCCTACGAGCAACAAATTGAAGTGCTATACACCGAAATCGGGCGACTGAGTACCCAGTTGACTTGGCTCAAAAAAAAATCTAGTGGAAACGGTTAGCCCCACAGAGCGCCGGGCGTTGGTTGAGCGCGACCACCCGGAGCTATCGCTGAGTGTGCAAGCCGAGCTGGTGGGGGTGAGTCGCTCCAGCCTCTATTACCAGCCCATACCGCCCTCACCCGAAGAAATCGCGCTCAAACATCGGATTGACGAGCTCTACACCGACTGGCCGGTCTACGGGTCACGCCGCATCACAGCCCAATTGCGGCGCGACGGGCACCTCATTAATCGTAAACAAGTGCAACGGCACATGCGTGAGATGGGCATCGCTGGCATTCACCCCGGCCCGAACCTGAGTCGTCGTCATCAGGCGCACGCGGTCTATCCCTATTTGTTGCGTGGCTTAACCATCCACACGCCCAATCAGGTCTGGGGGATCGATATTACCTACATTCGCCTGCGGCGTGGTTGGCTCTACCTGGTAGCGGTGCTCGATTGGTTCAGTCGCTATGTGGTCAGTTGGACCTTAGATCAGACACTGGAAATGCCCTTTGTGCTAGAGGCGGTGGAGTCTGCCCTCCAGCAGGCCACACCCACGATTTGGAATTCCGATCAGGGCAGCCACTTCACCAGCCCGCAGTATACCCAGCGACTGCACGAGGCCGGCGTCCAGATCAGCATGGATGGCAAAGGACGTGCCCTGGACAACATTTTCACTGAGCGCCTCTGGTGCACCGTCAAATATGAGGAGGTGTACCTGCACGACTACGATAGTCCACGTCACGCTCGGCAGCGGGTTACCTTCTTCCTAGAGCGCTACAATCATCAGCGCCTCCATCAAGCACTCCGCTACCGTACCCCTGCCGAGGTCTATTTTGCCCCTATCCCTGACCATTAGCCGTTTCTGTTAAAATAAAAATTTATCGACCCCTTGT
>JACCSL010000578.1 GCA_013812995.1 Ardenticatenales bacterium
GGATAAAGATGGCAAGCGTCAGAACCACCTGAACCCACACACTCTGCCGCTGGTACTTCCACATGCTGGGCACGAAATCCAGCAGGGTGATACGTGTGCCATTGAGGGCGTGCCAGAGGAGGCAGAAGAAGAGGAAGATGTGACCCACACGGGCAACGGGATGGTGGTAAATACCCGCGAGCTGGTTGAACAGGTCAGGGCCAAGAACGATGAGATAGATGTCAAAGATGTGCAGGGCCAGGAAGAAAAAGACCCCCAGACCCGTCAGACGATGGAGAATCCATGACCATTGCCCCTCACGGCCCCGGTACCGGATTCCCTCCATGAGCGTTTGGTAGGCGCTCGTCACCATGAATCAACCCTCCTTTGGGGTAGATAAAGAAACTTTTGTGAAAAAAGTATCAGGGAAGCTGTAGGAAATTATAACCCCATGCGGGAGGCGGGACAAGCCTCTATCTAAAACGTAATGCGTAAAATGTAAACAGCAATGTATCTCAATCCTATGGTCTATCTTTATCCTATCTTACTTTCTCCGTTGGGTACCATAGCCTCCGGGCGCTCTCTCACCCAGGCTATCAAAGCAAACAAGACCACCAGAGCGTTTCCCCATCCGTGGAACTGCACCATCTGCGGAATCGTCAGCGCCATCCACCCCGAAAAGCCACCCACCGCGTAGCCCATCGCAAGCAGCATGGTAACGAGCAGGATGAGCGATGAGAGACTCAGAAGAATCTGGTTCGCCCGATTGCTCACGCGCGGCACGATGATAACCAGCGTGAGCAGGGAGTACGCCATCAGGGTGAGCGCGAAGATTGTGGCTGCCAGTGCCTCTAACGGACGCGAGAAGGTAATGCCAAGCGCGATCAGTGGCGGCCCCACGATCACGCCAGCGACCACGGCACGATAGAGCATCGTGGCCCACGAAGGTGCTTTGCTCCTTGTCAGTAGTCGTCCACTCATCCCAACCAGGATGGGAATGGCAAAGCCGGCGTAGTGAAAGTGGATCGCCGTCAACAGGACGATGGCATCACTGAAGCCGAGCGGGTTCGCACCGAGCCTGGAGAGAACGAGCCACCCTGCGCCCACGGGTAGGTAGATCAACCCCGCGCTGATGACCAGCTCTTCCGCTCTAGGCCAGCGCCAGGGCAGAAGGCGTAGCACACCGTAGAGCGCAAGTAGTAGCGTGAAGAGAAGCCACATGCTCGCGAAAAGCGCTGGGCCTGCACCGGGTGTGCCTTGCTGGACCGTGAATGAGAAGGTGACGGCAAAGGCCGCCCAAAGTTGTAGGAGCCTCAACCGAGAATAGAAAAATATATTCTCCTCCACTGGCGATATCAACGAGAGCAACAGCGGGCAGAAAAAAAGAATTGTCAGCAGGAGCAGCTTGCTGATGGTATTCAGAACGCCATCCGCAAGGGGGAACGGAACCAGCAAGAGCCAGAACACGCCGCCCGATGCGGCCAATTCGTGGGTATTCCAGGTAGGATTGACCTCTTTTCGTTGCATTTTTACCTCGTCAGATACCCCAAAGCGGTAACTCCAAAACTGACTCTCTAGGGCTCTTTTCTCCTGAGAAACAAATGGCTACAATATAAGCCATGAATCGCCTGACTATATCACCCAACGAAGTCGTTTACTATCAATACTACCCCGAGGATGACGCCCTGGAAGTTCGCTTTCAGCCGGACGATGGTCCTGTGCAGGAGGAATCGGTGGCAGAGATGCCCCTGATTTCCCGCCTGCGCCACCCGGAGAGTGGCACTGTCCTTGGGGTACGCGTCAGCAGCGTCCAACAGTTCCTCCTACAGAAGCTCGTTGTGGAACTGGCAACGCTTGCGCACGCCTATGGGGGTGGTGCGCCTGTTATCGAGGTGGCGGAAACACCACCCGAAGCAGCACCACCCTCGTCCCACCGCAGTCGCAGCCGCAAAAAGAAAGATGGGGAGATTGCCCCTGTTGCTGCGGAAGCGCCAGTTGCCGAAACGGTGGAGGTGGGGGCTGAAGAGGCAATGCCCGAGATCAGCACGGAAGTCGTTGCCGATCTGCCCACCCTACCTGCGGAGATCGTTGAGGCGGTCGAAGCCGCAGTTGAGCCCCAGCCTGCCCCCGTGGAGGAAGTTCCTGCACGGAGCACGCGCAGCCGCAGCCGGAAGAAGAAGGATGAGCCTCAAGCCGCCCCTGAGCCAGCCGCAGAAATGGTGGCCACACCCGAGGAGGCACCCACCAAAGCCCGGCGCAGCCGCAGTCGCAAGAAGAGCGTGCCCGAGGTCCTCCCAGCCGTCGAATCGTCGCTGGAGGCTGTGGTCGCCCCTGCGGACGCAGAGAGCTCGGTCGCCCTGGCGGAGGCGGAAGAAGCCCCCACCAAGGCTCGCCGCAGTCGGAGCCGCAAGAAGAAGAGCGCGCCCGAGGCCGCTACAGCCACTGAAGCGAGCGACCTGCTTGCTACGGAAAGCGTCACTTCCGTGGCTGAAACCGAAGCGGTCGTGGCTGAGGAGGAACCTTCTGACGCGGCTGCACTCGTGGAACCGGCCGACGAGGAGGAGCCGGGCAAGTCCCGGCGGCGGCGCAATCGCAAAAAGAAGAAGGTGGTACCCGAGCAGGAAGAAGTGCTTGCCGAGGCCGTTGCCCCGGTGGAACCTCTAGAAATCGAGGCGGAGCCCACTGTAGAGGGCACTGCTGAGGACAAAACAGCCAAACGGAAGCGCCGCCGCAAGCGGAAGCGTGGTAAGGGAACAGCAGAGGCGGAGGTTGCAGCACCAGCGGCCCGAGAGAGTGGTCGCCCCCAGCCTTCCCCCCAGTCCCAACCCGTTGCCGCCAAAGAGATGGGGCGGACGCAACCTCAACCCCAACCGAGCAAGGAGAAGCGCGAGACCGATGTGGCCAGCTCTCCCTACAAGACCGCACCCATTCCGGGTCTGGAGACCCCGGACGCGTTCGGCTTTATGAATATGAATCGTCTACTGGGCCAGGCCATTGCCGCGATGGGCTTTGAGGAGCCGACGCCCATTCAGCGACGCGCCGTTCCCATCGGCATGACCGGTCGCGATATCATCGGGCTGGCGCAGACGGGCACCGGGAAGACAATGGCCTTTCTTATCCCAGCCGCTCATCGTCTGCTGATGAATGCCAATCAGGACCATCGCCCGCGCCTGCTGGCGCTCGTCCCAACGCGCGAGCTGGCCGTTCAGGTGGCTGAAGAAGCAGAGTTCCTCTCGACCCACACTGATCTACGGATCAGCACCATCTATGGTGGTGTCAGCATCGACGCGCAGACCAAGGAACTCAAGCGCGGCACGGACATCATCGTTGCAACACCGGGGCGGTTACTCGATCACCTCAACCGGGGCAATGTCAAACTGGACACGGTGGAAGTGCTGGTCTTGGACGAGGCGGACCGTATGTTGGATATGGGGTTCCTGCCCGAGATTCGCACCATCGTCCGAAAGTTACCCACCGAGCGGCAGACATTGCTATTCTCCGCCACGATGCCACCTGCCATCCAGTCCCTCTCAATGGACTTTCAGCGCGACCCAGAGGTGATCGAGGTCGCCCGCCAGTTACCGCCAGCGACCATTGAGCAGCACCTCTAC
>JACCSL010000625.1 GCA_013812995.1 Ardenticatenales bacterium
AGCTATATCTCAGAAAGTCCAAATACCTGTACCTTCAGGCGAACTTGTCAGCTAGTTGTAATTTAGGACGGCGCTGGTGTCACGTTTGTTAAACACACCCCAGGTAGGAGTGCCAATGGTCATGCACGGCGCGTCCGCCAAAGCTCGGCAAGATGCCAGCCGCCTGCATCCCGACCTGCCCGCGCTTGGCGTGGATGGTGTAATAGGTCAGGTGCGTCGTGCTGGCGACATGCAGCCAGTGCAACTGCCCCGCCACATGCACGCCACTCTCGTCGAAATGGGCCACCGGCGCAGTACGCAGCTGTGCCTGGATCAGGGCGAGGGTCGGGGCGACCTGCGCTTGCAAAGTCGCGTTGGCCTTGAGCACGAGGGCCTCAGCGGGGCGCTGTCCATACAAGTCGCCCAGCAGCTCACAGGTGCGTGCCAGCGGCAGCAGATGGTAGCTGTTCAAATAGCTGGCTTGCGCTTGCAGACGTGGCCCGTACTGGACCGGCTGGGTGACCTCCGCTGGGAACGCGCCGCTCACGAGCTGCTCACAGGTGGGACACCGCTTGACCTCTGCCCGATGCTCGGTCACTTCGAGGCGCACGGGCGGGAGGTCAAACACCTGGCGCGTCTGGTACGCCTGTGCCACGACCGCCGCCAGATCGCACTCACAATGCGGGCAGGCAAGGACCTCATGCACCTCAATATGGTCGGGGTCCGCTACCTGCGCGAGCGTGTGCCCGGCGTGGCCCGCTTGTCCTCCAGGCGCTCGACCACGGCGCTCCCGCAAGCTACGCGGACTCGGTTTCTTGCTCAGGCCATCGCTACTGGGCGGCTTGCCGCTGTTGCGGCTATCTTTTGCCAGTTGGTCGCGCAGCGCTTGAATCAGCGCTACCTGCGCCGACACCTGCTCGCGCAAGGTTAAGATGAGGCTAATCAGCGTCGCTTGATCCAGTTCCGCGAGTTCTTTGGCGGAGGGTACATGGTCTTGGCTCATAGTTGTCTACTATACGTCAGGTTCTCTCAACAGCAAGCAGCCAGATGAAGGCTTTCTTTTCAGCTTTCCCTCTCATCCCATGCCTGAGTAGTTACCTTTTTTACACGCATCCCGAAGCTATGCCAAATTACTTGTTAAGTGTCGTCACCTGATTAGGTGCCATGTTTTCAAGCACCCTATAAACTTCGGGATGGGACTCGATCCTGCCCCTAATCTGATCCCGCACTGTTTGCGAAGTTGAAGGGTTGAAATTCAACCCGATAGCTGCATGATTTTCAACAGAAATGATATTGAATACCTCTTGGACCTCAGGTAACAAATTTACCCCTCGCCCCGACGGGTGTGGTACGTCTAATAACTCTTCATAGAATAATTTAATTTCTTCCTCTGTGGTATCTGTTTGAAAGTAGATCAATAGATCGACAGGGATCTCATCACCAATTTGCACTCGGGGTGCATAGAGCGAACACGCTGAAAGGGAAATCAAGTAGAAGAGGGACACACAAATCAGCACTCTATGGCTTTGGTAATATATCCAGGATCGAGTTCGCCCCATCTATAACGCTCCATATTTCTAAGATCATCTCCATGTTGGGTATCGCTGGTAGACTTTGGCCTACAGCGATACCCAACTTTCTGGTTGTTGAATCATCGTTTTTCGTTTGGTGCCAAGGGCGTAAGCCCCACGTGTGGTCCATAGATTGATGAACCCCAGCCCGTAGTCCAGCCGGAAAAGCGATCAATGTTGTACTTATGTTTCCCATCCTCGTAATAATCAATTTGCAAGGCTGGATAGGGATCTCGGTCCATCGACTTGACCCTATAACGGTCCTCCTTTTTATCGTAAGCTAGGGTCATGGAGCCAGAAATGGCTGCTAATAGATTGGAGGATGCATCAAGAATCGCCCCTGCCCCTGAACTATCAGCTCCTCCCGGAAGCGTGCTGTTTTGGTAATGCTTTTTCGCTTCGGTCTTTAGTGCTCCTGCGGCCCCGTTTTGCAAACTCCAACTTATATGAATATCGCCATTTTCGCTTTGCTTAAGACCGATCTTGTTGTACTCAATATATGGTCCATAACATCCTGCTGCTGTGCAGCTTGGATTGATGTAGGCAGTTCCAGACAGAACCTTGCCATTGTCGTCCAGGTGAATGTATAGGTATGCTCGGGATAATTGAGGGTCTGAATCCGTGTCATAGCCTCTTCCATCTCCTTCTCCAAACCCGAATAGGGAAATGTAGGAGGTTGGGATATACCAGTCCACACAGATAACGTTTCCGCTATCTTTGCTTGGCGCGGGGCAATGTCCGCTCGGATCAGTGTATTTGATAGGATTATTATAAGTATAGGCATAGCGATTAAATGCCTGGGGGTTACCTGCCTCGGGCACAATCGTGTCGGCCTGAATGAACTTACCCATCGCTGGATCGTAGTAGCGCGCATTGTAGAAGTAGAGGCCACTACCCGCATCCTGGATTTGCCCCGTGTAGCGGCGCTGGGTGGCAGTGGTGCCGGACTCATAGCGGGTTTGCCCCCAGGGCTTGTAGCGCAGTTCGGCCTTGAGGGTGCCATTGCTCGCCAGGGTAACGCTGGTGGAACCGAGGTGGTCACCAACGAGCCACTCCGGCGTGGCGCTGCCCACACGCAGGGCAATACGCTGCGCGCCTGCGTAGTAGTAGCGGGTGGGGGTGTGCGCGGTGGCACTTATCCTGTACTCGAAGTGGTTGCCCACATAGAGGGTGGTCACGTCTCCCTCGGTCAGTCGCACGCGCTTGCCATCGCCATCATAGGCCATGCTCATGGCGGGCATGGAGCCACCCGACTCGCTCATCGCCACCAGGCGGTTCTCGGCATCGTAGCTCAGATTCCGCGTGATAGGCGCAGGGGTCGCGGTGGGCTTGGGCAGTGGGTGGCGCACGGCATTCGCGCCGTCCTGCGCGGCCTCGTCATCCAGCCACCCCTGCGCGGCGTGGCGATACTCCAGGAGTGTGGCCACCACGAGCAGATTCTCGGGGGTGGCGAAGTGGCGGCGGCGCTGGCGGGTGATGACCTCCAGCGGCGGCTCGTCCGGCGTCTCGCGCCAGGAGGCAGCGGCGGTGCGCGGCCAGTCAATGCGCCCGCGTGTCGGAAGCTCCTCGCGCTGTGTCTCGCGGGGAGCGGCAAAGCTCAACCGACGCTTGATGCGTGGCAGGATCGAGCCGAAGAGTTCGTCGCGCAGGTAGAAGAGTACCGCCAGGTCGCGGACCCGCCGCAGATACGAGTCGTCCAGGTGGGTGGGGTCGGCCTGCCACTCACCAAAGGCGCGCTCGAAGTGCGGGGGGTGGTGGCGTAGGAGGAGCTCCACCATGCGCCCCTGCATCCAGACGAAGGCGGCCCGCTCGGCCTCGGTTGGCGTGTGCATAACTGCCCCCTACAGGCCGCGTTCGCCCACGAGGGCGCGCAGGCGACGGGCAAAGAGCCCGGACGCGGGCAGAGCCAGCGAGTCGCTGAGTGCAAAGAGGCGTTCTAGCTGTGCATCATCGAGCGTGCTATCCGCCGTGGTCGTGATGTTACTTTCTCCCTCTTGGCGCACCTCATCTGCCTCGCGTAAGGTGTGCAGGAGGGCGGCCCGTCTCCCGGGCGAGAGTTGCTTGAGCAGCTGCCGCACCTGCTCTCCGAAAGCGTCGTTTCCGGCGTATTTCAGGTAGGTCAGGAGCAGCATCTGCTCATCGCGCGTGAGCACCTGGAGCTGGTCGGCGAGCGTGTCGGCGAGGGCGGCATCCAGTGCCTCTGGCCACGTCATCTCCATGAGGCGACCCGCGAAGAGATTGATGTAGAGCGCCACGACCTGCGCGGTTCCCAGCTGGCGGAAGAGGCGGATGACCGAGAAGAGTCGCCAGAAGGAATCGAGCGCCGCCTTTGCCTCGTCGCTGGTACCCTCCACATGATAGCCCGCCGCGTCCCAGAACACATGCACCTCGTCCCCTAGACGCAAGGTGCGCGATCCTGTGTCTTCCTCGATTTCCGCCTCAAACCCTTTGGCGCGCAGGCGCAAAAGCGCCTGGTAGGCCGCCACGCCCTGCTCGGCCTTCCACTGATCTGGCGGGGGCGGGGAAACATCAATGAAGTCGAAGCGGCGTTTGAGAGCCTCGCTGATCTGGTTTAGGAAGTGGCGGTCAAAGGAGTTGAGCGTCCCGATGATGCGAAAATCGGCGGGCAGTGGGATGCGTACCTCGCCGCCGTCCGGCGCAGGCACCGCCAGAAAGGCCTCTTTGCCGCCACTGAGGGTCGTGAGCAGGCTGCCAAAGGCCGCGTCCACCGGCGCACGGGTGAACTCGTCGATCACCAGCCAGGTGCCACGGTAGCGCTGACCCGCCTCGTCGCGCACCTCGCGCCGTCGGTAACTTTCGGGCAGCCGCTGCCCGTCGTCGGTGTTCTCATAATGGCGTAGCACCGCCCGCGTCAGGTGGCCGTGCTGGATGTTGTAGGTGAGCGAGCCGCCCTGGCCGCCCAGGCGGGGACCAATGCCGCCCACCACGTCCCGCACCCCCCAGTCTTCCGTGGCGGTGACCACCACGGGTAGGTAGCCGTGGCGCGACTCCTCTTGCGAAACCACGGGTTCTTGGTCAGGGTCCGTGGTCAGGCGTGTGAACGTCCGGGGCGACTCGCGCCAGAAGAGCGTCGGCAGGCGCTGCGCGAGTTCGGTCTTGCCCGTGCCGGGCGGGCCGCTCAGGACCACATGCCGCCCGGCCAGGAGCGAGCGCAGGATGCGCCGCACGAGCGCGGAGTCGATCAGCAGCTCCTCGCTAAGCTCAGCGAGGCGGGCCTCCAGCTCCGTGACCCGCTGGAGGGCCTGCCCCTCGACAGGAGGCAGGTCGCTCGCCAGCGTGCCTGCGAGCTCGGCCTGGAGGTGCGCCAGGAAGCGGTTGTACAGCTCGGTGGTGACGTCCGTGCCCGCCAGCGGGGCCAGTGCCGCCGGGGCGGGCTGCCACGTCTCGGCGGCCACCTGGACGAGTCCCGCCTCGGCGTACCAGGCCAGGAGGCGCGCGGCATCGTCGCCCAGGCGCGGGGCGAAGGTTTCGCGGGGCTGCGGTCCGTCCGCTGCCTGGAGGCGGGCCACGATGGCCCGCGCCGGAAGGTCGTAGCCCTCTTCCTGGCCCTCGCGCGGTAGGAGCAGGGCCAGGGCGAGCAGGCGCAGGAGTGCGCCCGCGTCGCCTGTCGTGTAGTCTGCCAGGCGGAAAGTGCCGTCTGGGGCGGGGCGCAGGAGGCGCAACTGGCGGAACTGCTCCACGAACGTCTCCTCGTCTAGTACCGCATCCACGCCCTGCCCGAAGGCGAGCGCCGCGGCGTGCAGCGTTGTGGCGCTGTAGGGCGCGGCGGGGAGCGACTGGGCAAAATCGCGGAAGGTGGCAAGGGAAGGCCAGGCGTCGGGCAGGCGCGAGACCCCCTCGTGCTCGTCGGCGGGGTCCGCCACGCCCAGCAGCATCAGCAGTTCCTGGTAGCCGTCGCGCGGCAGCTCGATGACGGTGTTGGGGTTGCGCAGGCGGTCGAAGAGCAGCTTGTGCTCGGGTGCCTTTAGCGCGTCCAGGAGGGGCACGGGCTCCGCTAGCTCGTCGCTCCAGGCCACGTGCAGGCGGCGGTGGTAGTCATCCCCGAACAGACCCGGCGGGAAACCCGCGCGTCCCGCCAGCCGCACATCCACCGGGCCACCCGTGACCACGCCCACCCCGCCGATGGTGCCCTGCTGGACATAGGCCACCACGCGGTCGCCGGGCCGGATGCGCTCGAAGCGCTTCACGCTCGCGTTGGTGCTCTCGATGGGCCAGCTGATGCCAATCGCCCCGGCCTCGCGCGCCTCGGCCCAGAAGTGGCGCGGGACGTGGATGCGCCAGAAGTGGGCGTCGGTGGCAGCGTGGAGCGCGGATCCCATTGCCTCGTCCGCCAGCCGCCAGAGTCCCTCGCCCAGGTCCAGGAAGCGCGCATCGCGGCGCAGGGCACTGGCAAGACTCATCTGGTTTGTCCCTTCGACCCAACCCCGCGCATGGGCACGCTGTAGGAGATCAGCGGTGGAGAGGGCGCTGCCCGCCTCCGCCAGAAGGGAGTATGCCGCATCGTTCGGGGTCATGGTGAGGGCTCCTTGGACCACCTGGATAATCGTCTGAAAGTCTTCTGGCGGAATGGGGCGGATGCTGAAGCCACGAAAGGCGACCACGAGTCCTTTCGCAAGCCACGGGAGCCGCCCCATCAGGAAGGCGGCCTCCTGCTTCAGGCGCAGCGGACTGGGGAACTCATGGTGTTCCAGGCGCAAGGTCCAACGAGTTTCGTTTTTCTTCTCCCCGAGCTCTTTATCAACCCCCACCACTCTGGCCCACCCGGTAAAGGCATGGGAAGGCTGAGGGCGATAGAAGATGACCTGCACCGCAGGGCCACCTCGCTCCATTGCCTCAACGGCGTCGCTCAACTGCCGGTATGCCCCGCCTGCGTAGTTGGTGAAAGAATAACTCTCCCCGTAGCTCTGATACTCATTGTCCTGGGTATGAATCAGCACGAAGGCAGGACCCTCGAAGGTGGTGGGCCATTCGGTCTCCTTCAAGCGTGCGGCATACGTGGCATCGATCGGGGTCATCGGGGGCATGGTGAGGGCTCCTGAGATGTACTGAAAGAGAGCATTTTTCGCCAACACGTAGTCATTCTCGTTGTTGACGAGGAAGCGCCAGCCGTGGGCGGAGGGGCGCTTGCGGGGCTGCACGGTCTTGGGATCGCTCAGCGATTCTTGTAAGCGTGCCACCAGTTCTTCATTGGGGTCAGCCAGCCAGATATACAGGCCACTCTGGCGATTGAAGCTGAAGAGAGCCAGTGTCCGCTCTCGCCCACTAACCCATAATCGTCGACGGGGACCCGCCACACGGAAGGTTAATTTTAACTCGTCCCGAAATACCTCTTGTAGCCAGCCAGGAAGCTCCTCTGCCGCTTCGCGCACAATGGGATTTGCCGCAATGACATGGGTGAGCCATTCCTCATACGAGAGAATGTTGGAGGATCGAGGCAGATGGCCGGACGGTTCCTCCAGTTTGTCGTTGAGCAACTCCTCGATCAGGGCCTCCAGCGTGGCGGCCTCCTCCGCCGTGAGCGGGAAGTTGGCCCCGCGCTGCTGGCGCAGAATGAGCATGTTTTGCAGTGCCGGGTCCGCGCGCAACTCGTCACGGGTGAGGCGCTCCGGGAGCAGCAGATCAATTTGCAGGGCAACCCGTGCTTCTACCTCATCGGCCTCAGAAGGATTCTGCCAGAAGGCGCGGCTGGCGGTATCTGGCAGCGGCGCGGGGTCCGTCAGAACGTGTGCGACGGCGACAATCCCCGCCTCTGGCCCTGCCTCCCACAGATAGACGATATCGCCCGCATGAATCTCCGCGACATGCTGCCGGGTGGTCCAGTGGAGTTGCTCCAGGGCTTGCACGGCTCCAGCTAGGTCGAACTGCTCGGGGTTGGCCTGGAAAACCCAGGCGCGTGGCGTGTCCTGCACGTTGGCACGAGCGTGGGCCAGCCGCTCAATCAGGGAGGACGGCGGGGGCGCGGGAGAAGACGCCTCGGGGGGCGGGGTCGCGGCACTGGCAGGCTGATCCCAGGACGGGGTGTACCGCACCTCGCGCAGGCGCTCGCGGGCGCGAGTCCGCTCCTCCTCCGAAAAGAGCGAGGCAAACTCCGGCTTCAGGACAATTGCCTCGACCGTGAGATCCAGGCGACCCAGCTCCCACAGCCTGGTGAAGCCTTCCGAAGTATTCCCCGCATTGAGAAGCCGTCGGGCGGTGGC
>JACCSL010000630.1 GCA_013812995.1 Ardenticatenales bacterium
GTAGACATCAGCGGGGATGAGGTGTTCACCAACATGATCGAGAACCTGGAGGTCGACCGGGGAATTCCTCGGGTCGAGTATATTCTGGTTCTGCGCAACTAGGCCTCCACCCCTACCTTATTCGGAAAGCTGACGGGCGGGGCATACGACTGCGCCCGTTGCATGGTGTTTGAAGGACAACAATGAGTGAGATAGTTGGCTATTGTATGAAGTGCAAGGAGAAGCGGGTTATACAGGAGCCGAGGGCGATCTACACACAGACAGCACGCCCTGCGGTGCAGGGTACCTGTACTGTTTGTGGCACCACCATCTTCCGCCTTGGGGAGACGGCCCTGCATGAAGGGATGACCCCCCCCGAGCCCAAGCCGCGTGAGACGAAGAAAAAAGCGCCCAAGCAGAGCAAAACGCGCACCAATAAGAAAAAGACGACTCCCAAAGCGGGCAGCAAGCGCGCCAAGAGTGGAAGCAGCAAGAGCCAGGGGAAACGAGCGAGCAAGCTGGTGATTGTAGAATCGCCCGCCAAAGCACGCACGATCAGCAAGTTCCTCGGCAGCGGCTACGATGTCCGTGCGAGCCTGGGCCATGTGCGCGATCTTCTGAAGTCTCGTCTCAGCGTGGAGGTGGATCAAAACTTTGCGCCCACCTATCGCGTGCCCAATGAGAAAAAAGAGGTCGTTAAAGAGATCGCCGCTGCCGCCAGCCGTGCCACCGAAATCTGGCTGGCAACCGACCCTGACCGCGAGGGCGAGGCCATTGCCTGGCATCTCATGGAAGCCGCCGAGATGCCTGCCGAGCGCGTGCGCCGTGTGGTCTTCCATGAGATTACCCCGCAAGCCGTTCAGGAGTCGTTTGCACACCCGCGTGGCCTCGACATGAACCTTGTGGATGCCCAGCAGGCCCGCCGCATTCTGGATCGACTGGTCGGCTTTAACCTTTCCCCCTTGCTCTGGAAGAAAGTGCGCGGGCGGTTGAGTGCGGGGCGTGTCCAATCCGCCGCCCTCCGAATGATCGTGGAGCGCGAGCGGGAGGTGCGCGAGTTCATGCCGCAGGAATACTGGTCCATTCGCGCTCTTGTGACCCAGCAGAGCACCCGCAAGCAGACTCAACGCCCGACCATCGAGGTGCGGCTGCATAAAATCGAGGGAGAGGATCCGGCGCTTGCCAACCAGGAACAGACCCAGCACCACCTCGCCGCGCTGAAAGATGGCTGCTATGTGGTGGCTGATGTGCGCAAGACAGAGCGCCGCCGCCGCCCCAGCGCGCCCTTCACCACCTCGACGCTCCAGCAGGAGGCCAGCCGCCGCCTGGGCTTTGGCACGCAGCGCACGATGGCCATCGCTCAGGCGCTCTACGAGGGCGTGGAGTTGGGCGATGAGGGAGCCGTGGGCCTCATCACCTACATGCGAACTGACAGCGTAAATGTGTCCCAGCAGGCCGTGATCGAGGCGCGGAGCTTCATTGAGGAAAGCTACGGGAAAACGTTCTTACCAGAAGAGATTCCCACCTACAAGACCCGCACCAAAAAGGCCCAGGAGGCCCACGAGGCGATTCGCCCCACCAGCGTCGCGCGCACGCCCGAGACGGTCAAGCACTACCTGGACGCAGCCCAGTTCAAGCTCTACACGTTGGTCTGGCAGCGATTCGTCGCCAGCCAGATGGAAAACGCCGTGATGGATCAGACGAGCGTGGATGTTGTCGTTGATCTCACAGGCACGGTGACCGAGAAGCAGAAGTCGGTCAGCGGGGCTGCGTTGAAACAGCTTGTGAACGACGCGCGCTACCTGTTCCGCTGCACGGGCTCCGTCATCCGCTTTGCGGGCTTCCTAGCACTCTACGAGGAAAGTCGCGACGAGGACGCGCCCGCCCAGGAAGAGTCCAGACTGCCAGATCTCGCCGTGGGCGAGGTACTAGAGTCGCTCGGATTGATTCCCACGCAGCACTTTACGCAGCCGCCACCACGCTTCACCGACGCCACGCTCGTGCGGGCGCTAGAAGAGAACGGGATTGGTCGCCCCTCGACGTACGCGCCCATCGTCAACACGCTCACCGCGCGCGGCTACACCGAGCGCGAGAACAAGCGGCTCATCCCCACGGAGTTGGGCGAGATAGTCACCACTCTGCTTGTCGAGCACTTCCCTGATGTGCTGAATGTAGGCTTCACCGCGCAGATGGAAGAAGAGCTAGACGAGATCGCGGAGGGTGATCGGGGCTGGGTTGGGGTGCTGGAGGACTTCTACAAGCCCTTCGGTCAACGGCTAGAGGCTGCTCAGCAAAACATGGAAAAGGTCGAGCTGGGCGAGGAGCTGGCGGGCGTCCCATGCGAGAAGTGTGGCCGCGAGATGGTCATCAAGTTTGGGCGGTACGGGAAGTTCATTGCCTGTCCCGGCTTTCCCGAGTGCCGCAACACTAAACCCTATCTGGAGCTGATTGGCATACCCTGCCCTCAATGTGGG
>JACCSL010000659.1 GCA_013812995.1 Ardenticatenales bacterium
CTCGAAGAGCATCAGGAACCGACCCATCAACTCATCCTGATCATAGAGGGCGGGAAGGAACTGAAGGTAGCTTCCCTTTGCCTTGACAAGCAGGGAAAGGCTCTCTTCCACCATCGCGGGCCCCTGATCCACTTTGTGAGTTACCACTCTGGCACGACTATCCAGCGTGACATCCCACTTGGTGGACTCCACCAATGCCTCTATCTCATATTCGTAGCGACTCCCGGCGACCACATCTTGCTGTTGCCATACCAGAAAAGTTCCATCGACTTCGTCATACACCTGCGGCAGACCACTGGCCTGTTCCGTTGCGGTACGATATCGCTGGAGAATCAATCCAGGGGAGAGCATGACGCGCACGGTAAAGTTGGGCATGCTCTCATCCACATCAATGCGTGTGTAGAACGTAACGCTTTCACCAGGGTAACGCCGATAAAAATCGGCGACATGAGAGAGAGTTAGCGGAGACGCGAGATCATCTCTCCGTGTCGTGCTACTTACAACATCCGTTCGATAACTTACCATTGCTCTACCATCTTCACTTCATGACCAAGGGAGCAAAGAACCGTATCCGTAGGAACCATCAATGTTCGTTGGGTTAGAGGGGTGAGGGCACTTGCCTCTCCGCCTTCTTGCACCTCGTTCATATCCTCCCGACTTGGAATCATCTCTCGATAGCTGATCTGAACATCGCGCACATGTTTGACACCTGGCACTTGCTGGATCAGGGAATAGAGTTCAGACAGATACAGGTCGCGTCCAAAAGGCCACCCCTCCCACTGCGAGTCGATGACATCACTCGGGCGCTGGGTTCCCTCTGGGAGAGCCAGCGGCGAGAGAAAGTAACGGAGGCTATCCGCCACCCGCAATCTGACGGCCTCGGGTTGGCTGTATTCAGAGGCGACAATCTCGGTTTCCACCCTCACACCGAGATACCGTGGCTCACGGATATGGAGGTTTGTCGTAAGCAAGCGGTATTGGTCCAGGTAGGTGGCAACATCCTTGCGAACCTGCGGGTCAAGATGCAACTTGGACAGATCCCCCAGCCACACAGAGTCCGCGACTGCTGGTACAACCAATAGCTCGATGGTGCCAGGGGGCAATGGGTTGGCTCCGTCAGCCTCATCGCCGGGGGCACGGCACTTGCATCGCGCCACCGCCCGGCTTGCGCCCCGACCCAGATCCTCATAATCCTCTGCCGTCACGGCTCGGTGCTGCGCCCGCAGTTCGCGCCGGGCACGCAGCTTGGCCTCTTCCAGCGTTTCCTGGTCGCGACCGCCAGAGGCACGATGCAGGTTGGTGACATAGTCAATGTAGGGCAATCCTGTCTTCATTACCTGAATTTTGCTGGGCGGCACATTCCCCACGACGCCCCCGCCGAAGCGATACTGAGTAAATCGAACCTGTCGCCCCGCTTCTGGAACCCTGCCGTACTGGCGGACAGAGCCATCGGGCTGACGGATATTCGGTCCGAAGAAAATCTCGCCCGTTGCTGTATCCAGCGTGAAGTCCCGCTCATGACGGTCGGACTTTGAAAAATCAGACACATAGGTCCACGGGACAAAAACCATCTCCCCATACTGATTTTCCTCGACCTCAATCGTCTCCCCCTCGCGCAGGCCCAGAATGGGGGAGTGGGTCAGCCGGAAAATCTGCCCCGGTTCCCCATCCGATTCGCCCAACAACTCATCTTCCACGAGAACGGCGTGGGTCGCAGTCACCGTACCGCCGAGTGCATGGGCGGCGACGTTTTTAATCCTTGGCGACTCTGTGTACATGCCCTGCTCTTTACGGCGAGGCTCCAAGCGGCAACGAACCCAATAGGCGCTGCGGCCATGAAGTTGATCGGGCTTCATCGTCAACGGGAGGTACAACACAAGACTCCCCTCCGGATTGTTCAGACCGCCCGTCGTGTCCTTCTCGCCTGGCCGTGTGCTCAAGGCAACTTCTTGCCATTCGCCATTCCCCACGGAGACCTCCCAGACCAACGGGGGATCCTCACGCCGCACTCCTGTTGCCTGGGTGCGCTCGCAGTGGAACGTTAGGTGGAGCACATAACCGGCCAAATCGCGGGCATCGTCGAAGCCCAGGTAAAAAGTATCTCCCTCTTTAGGGCGTACAGGATTGAATGTATAAAAATCTTCAATTCCGAGCCGGGGGAGGTAATTCTTGTGAAAATCACTCTCGCGCCGCAGTTGGGTCAGCGCGGGAGGGGTGATGGTAAGTTTATCATCCGTGGTAAAGATGACTTCCGCTTCCTCATCAAGGAGACGGGTCGCGATCTCGGTACCCTGCGGTACAACCGCGACAGTGTCATCATCCGGGCGAAGGGGAAAGGGGGCTGAAAGGCGGAAGGTCAACTCGGTTCTGGCACTGGTTGCTGGCTGTAGGGTAAAGCCAAGCATATCCATGAACTTGACGTAGTTCTTCTCTGGCACCCGATTCAGACGGTAGACCATCATTTCCGTCATCCAGGAAAAAAGCTCAATGAGCGTAATGCCAGGATCGCTCAGGTTATAATCTGTCCACTCAGGACAATAGCGAATGATGCGGCGTCTGGCCTCGTCAACCAGATCCCTCTGAAAACGCAGATTATCCAGAATAGGTTCGGGAAGGGGCACGATTGTTCTCTCTTTCCGGAAAGATGGGGGGTTTCGTTACCTTAGGGGTGAGGAACCAACCTGCCGGAGGTGCGCAGGTACTAGATGGAGTGACTCTATTACTCTTCACCCATAATGTAGAAGGGATAAACGATGCTACGTTCGTTGTGGGTATCTCGAACCGTATACTTGATCTCTACCTGCCAGGCACCATCATTATTGGGATCGTCGTTTACCTCGATACCACGCAGCTCAATGCGCGGCTCCCACCGATCAAGCGCCTCCCGGACATAGGAGATAAGCATACCCCGCGTCGAATCATCGCGCGCGGCAAAGATTAACTCATGGACGCGACAGCCAAATTCCGGGCGCATCACCCGTTCCCCAGGGATGGTTTCCAGAATGATCCGAATAGATTGGTCTATGTCCTGCTCGCCACGCGCCAGGGCAATCTCACCCCGTTGATTGACCTGAAGGGGAAAGGCCAATCCCTGCCCCAGAAATTCACGATTCCGAATATTATTATCGTCCATAGCCTCTTAGCCTCATTCCTACATACCTTGTACTTTGACCTGACCCGGCGTTGTCACACTGACGGGTGTTGCGCATGTAACAGCGGGGGATGTAGCAAGAGATTGCAGCAGAAGGGGCATGCCCATTGATTTTATCCGCATCGTTTGCCCGCTCACGACAATCGCTGTTACCCCAGGCCCCGTATTCGCGGGGGGTGGGGGGTTGGCACAGCCTGCGATGGGAAGGACTGGGGGTAGGCCCAGCACGGCGTTGGCTCCGCCAGCTTTCACGCGCGGGGCCGGGGTCCATTGTGCCTTCCCACCGTGACCGCATATTGCAACGGCATTCATATTGAGAAGCAAAGGCATTATGTGACCTCCAGAGCACCATTGTTGACATTAACGCTTGACGGGGAAACAGCGATCTTACCCATACCCATCGTCTTGATCTCGACCCCTGAGCTTCCTGTCACCTTGGTTTGATCTGCCTTAATATCACAGTTCTGAGTGGCACTAACGGCAATGTCCTGTTGAGCCTTTAGTGTAATGTTTTTCGCCTCCATGGTGATATCATTGCTGGTACTCTTGACGCTGATCGCCCCTTTTGCGGTAATGTTGATTTTGTCCTCAACTGTGATAGATAGCGAGTTGGCCTTGGAGTCGATGATGATCTCGTTCTTGCCGGTTTTGTCACGGATAATGATCTTCTCGGCATCTTTCGTGTCATCCAGAATAATAAGATGCCCACTCCGGGAGCGGATAATCCGCTCGTTGACCACACCACTCTTGACCACCTCGTTGTTGCCCTTGGGAGGCTTGTCCTTTTTATTCCAGAGCGTACCGAGGATGTAGGGACGCGTAATGTCCCCATGCTCGAAGCCAACCAGCACCTCGTCATTGATCTCGGGTATCCAGTAGAGCCCCTTGTTGTCCTGCCCAGCCATTGGCGAGGCCAAGCGCGCCCAGTGGCTCTCTATCTGCTCTCCCATCCATGGAAATGAGACCTTTACCCGGCCTATATTCCATGGATCCTCCAGGTTCGTTACCAGTGCTGGAACGAGCCCATCAACAACCTTATGACCGGGCTCATGACCCTGGCCATTGCCACCCCCCAAGATATGGTGAAGCGTGTTGCCCTGTAGACCGTGAATGTCGAGGTGGGTTCTATAATTACCCTCGCGATAAACGTGCACGGCCGAGGTAATCAGATATTTCCCGCTGAACCGGGTTCCGGCACCCTCTACCTTTATCGTTTTTCCCGCTCGAATTCTCTCATCACCAGCACAAACGCCATCGCCCTGGAGAAAAACGCTGTTCACTTCTGCTGCCAAAGCCTCAGCCATAGCTTTGGCCTCATCCACATTCCAGAGGGGTTGGCTAACGACGGTGGTTTCAGCCAACTTGAAACCCTTGTAGGATCCATTGGCGGTTGCGCCGCCAGACTTGCTGACCCCGGCCTGGGGGCTTGGCGCTTTGGCGGTTACCTCGCTCTTGATCGCCTTCTTCGTGTTAGAGTCCCACCCTAAAACAGTGACCTTATTTGTCTGATGGGCAGCCGTGAGACGAGGCTGAAACTCCAAGAGTTCTTCTCCAACACGCAATATTGTGTTGCCTCCCAAATTGGAGGAGCCTTTCTTGAAGGCCAGCGTCCCTTCCGCCGACACATAGACGACATATCCAATTCGGCGCGCACGCTCCAGTATAAACTCCATATGGGTCTGGTTGTTCTGAAACACATAGGGATAAATCAACGAGGTCCTGTCTGCGTCCACAGATAGACCGGCATCTTGTGCAACTTTGCTGATAATGTCGCTATCACTCATCTGTATAAAAGATTGAGATTTTCTTGTTAGAAAGAGTCGATGTGATTTATCATAGCTTCTTACCACTACATAAGTCTGCTCTTTATGCACAAAAATAGGTTCGATAGAGGTGATCTCCCCTTTGAATAGAAGCTCCTTACTCCCTTTGATCTCTATCTCTTTGCCAATATCGAGGGTAGCTGAATCCATCAACTTCATTCCCGTATCCTGGAAACGAAGCGTACACATATTGGGCATATGGATACTTGTATCTACGACCATCTCGAAAAAACTTGTGTCTACACTGAGAGATTTTAAATCCTTACCACCGATTTTGATGGTGAATTTGGAGGCAATACCCTCGCTAGTACTGGAAATGGTCACAGGCGTCTCCTTACTTCTCTATAACATCGTATCGATGTTGCCTCGCTGTCTGCCTGATAGTCCCCCATTAGGGCAAAGGAACGATTTTCAAAAGTTGTCCTGGCCGCAAGGTCCGAGGATTTTTCAGGTTGTTTGTTTCGGCGATATGCCGCCACTTCGCGGGATCACCGAATTCCTTGTAGGCAATCCAATCCAGCGTCTCTCCCTCGACGACAAGCCATGTTTTCCTGGCTTCGCTCCGAGAGGTCGGGTTTTGACCGGGGGTTTCTTTCGAGATTTGCTCAAAGCTAACGTCTGCTTTAGCGCGGATTGGCGTTCCATCTGGCAGGAATAAAGTGTAGGACACTTTCAAACTTGAGAGCAACGCCTTCTCGAAAAATATGTACTTTCCCCAGCTTACTTTGCAGTAAGGGGGGCGGTTCACATCGGCACTACTCCCGTCCGCAGCCGTGTCTGGATACGTTCCGATCTTGAGCAACTTTCCGAGTGACTCAACACTCTCTTTGACAGACTTCGCATCTGGCAAAGTGCCATCCAAGAGGAGATTAAAGGTGAGTTTACCCGGTGAACCACCCTTTGTCTCTATTTTGGGCACATCGGAGTTGGGTTGGGGGGTAATTGTTACCTCCATACCTTTATCATAAGTAATGGTGGTTGGGTTGAAGGGGCACTTCAGCTCTTTCTTCTCCCCATCAAGCATGAGAATGATAAGTTTTTCTAGGCTACCCATCTGGCTCCTCCGTTTACCCTCTAGCGGGGTCTTCGTTCACGATCAACTGTTAGAAACCGTTTGATAATCGGAAATACCTGACGTGCCAACTTCTCCAGGTCAAGCGCCTGCTCCTTTGGCTTCTCCTGCGCAAGAGAAGGTGTGGGAGAAGTCTCAGAAGTGCTCCCGGGGGCATCAATCTTTTGAACGGGGGTCGCCTCAGCAGAAGGAGCCGCTTGCCGTTGTACGAGTTCCACAGACTCTGCGGCATTTCTACGGGGTAGGGGTAGGCCATTTTCTGCCCAGGACGGGCCTGACGACGAGGCCGTAGATCCTGCTCCCCAGTTCGCCATAGCTCTCTGAGCCAAAGAACTTTCCACAGATTTAGGTAGGCTAGTAATGGAGTGGCCCGATAGATAGCCTTCAAGCTGACCAGCGACGCCTTCCGCAGGAGAGCTACTCCCTTGCGGAGTCAAGCGGGACATCTGTATCCTGGCTTGAGGGAGAACCGGTGTTTGCATGATCGAACTTGAACGAGGGGCTCCTTCGGCCCGAGCCTCGTTCATGCTTTTAGACAGGGAGCGCTGGACACTGGGAATCTGGACCGTGCTTAAGTTGCGTTGCACTGACCTTGTGATAGCGTCCTTATTACTGTCCTCAGCCTGAGCCTCGCCCTGCAAGCCCGACTCATTCCTACTTCTTTGAACAGTCGAAGTATGACTCAGTGGCATACGTGCACGGGAGGTAGCTCGACTCAGCACCTGTTCACCCAGAGTAGGCGCGATGAGGTCAGCAACGGGCTCACTTTCTGTTGATTCCTTGCGCTGGAGCTTTGGCTGGTGCAACGGTAGCTCCTGGCTCACCTGCCCCTGCACCGTCGCGCTCGCGGGCACGCTGCTCTCGCTCACCTGCCGCGCAATCACCGCTCCTGGTCTTGCCTCTACGCTGGGCGTGCTGGCTGGCGTGCTCGCCGTAGCCGGCGACGCGGTGGGCGTTTCCGTAGCAGTGGTGGGTGTGGGCGTGCGCTGGAGCGGT
>JACCSL010000660.1 GCA_013812995.1 Ardenticatenales bacterium
GGATCCGGCGACACCCCCCGTGCGCCGCTTTCCCACGCAGGGAGCGCTCGGCCTGGCACTGGAAAGCCCGAGCCAGGAAGCGGTTGCCGGGCAGGTTGTGACCTACGATCTGGTCATCGGCAACCAGCAGCAGGCTCCGCTGACCAGCATCGTCGTGCGCGAGACGCTCGTGGCGGGGCTGGTGTACCTGCCCGGCAATCCGGCCACCTTGAGCTACGCGCCCAACACCCGCGAGATCCTCTGGCAGGTCGCGGCATTGCAACCGGGCGAGGTCGTGACTGCGACCTTCCAGGTGCGCGTGCAGGGCACCCCGCAGAGCACGGCCCTTCTCCAGCAGGTGCAGGCCACCGCCGAGGAACTGGCGCAGCCCGTCGAAAGTTGGTCGGTCCTTAGCGTAGGTCGGCCCGCAGCCAATGAGCGATGGCTCCTGCCGCAGGGCGGAACCCTGCACAGCCAGGCGCAGCGCCTCAGCGTGCATCTGCCTGCCCAGGCGCTACGTCAGCCTGCTCGCCTGCGCCTGAACCCCGCGCCTGCCGGGACGCCGCCCCTCAGTGACACGCTCAGCCTCTTCCAGCTTACCCTGACAGACCAAGCTGCGCGCACAGCGGGGCCACTCGCCCAGCCGCTGCGGCTCACTGCCGAGCTGCGTACCCATACCGACGCCCTGCGCGCGCAGGGCAGAACCCCGACCTTCTACCGCCTCAACCCGGCGACCCGCGTGTGGGAGCCGCTTGCCAGTCGCCTGGACTGGGAGTACATGACCCTCAGCGCCGAGGCGCAGGAACCTGGTATCTTTGCCCTCAGCACCACTAGCACGAGTGATCTCTCGCTCAGCTATGGCAAGCAGCACCTGCCCACCATGCAGGGCTTTACGAGCGATGCGACGAGTGGCAACAGTAGTTTCGGCTTTCCGCTCGACACGCCGCCCGGACCGGGTGGGCGCGGCATCAATCTCAGCCTCTCCTACTCCAGCGACGGGGCCAATAGCATCCTTGCCGGGCGGCAGGATCGCCTGGATAACGGTCTCAGCGGTTTTTATCGCCAAGCGGATATGGTCGGCTGGGGCTGGAACCTGAACGGTCTGGGGCAGATCAGTTACGACCGCGACAGCAGCGAGTATAGCCTGGGCTTTGGCGGCGGTGGCTTCGAGCTCGTCAAGCCCGCCGATCCCACCCAGCCCTGGCAGACCAGCCCGCAGTCCTTCCTGCGCGTGATCCATAACAATGATGCCGCCCGGCCCTCCTGGACGGTCTATGGCACGGATGGCACCCGCTATATCTTCGGCAATCCCGACACAGGCAATGGGAACGCCTTTAGCGCCGCTGTTACCTACAACGGCATCTTTGCCCAGTGTGGGCCAACCGAGCTGCGCGAGGCCCACCTGACGCGCATCATCGACCCGCTGGGCAACGAGGTGCGCGTTACCTATACCCACCAGAAGCGCGCGGTGGATGGCGCGGGTTGCACATATGACCATGCCATCGAGCCCGAAAGCATCCAGTATTTTGCCAGTGGCAGCCAGAGCGCCAACGCCCAGATCCTCTTCAGCTACACCAACCGCCCGGATACGGATATCGAGCCCTGGCTGAAAACCAACCTGGTCTACTACTTCAACTTGCACCGCCTGGAGAGCGTCACCATGCAGGCGCGTCGCACTGCGTCCGGCCCCTTCGAGACGGTACGCAGTTATCACCTGACGCATGACTACGACACCTTCAACGGTAGCCAGAGCAAGAGCCTCATGCGTTTGCGCACCATCACCGAGCGCGGCTCGGATGGGACGGCTCTGCCCGCATGGACCTTTGACTACGAGCGCCAGAGCGCACCCAATCCGGTGGTGGGAGGCGGCAACGCCACGGCCCTCCCGAACCTGAACGTGCTCACAAAGGCCACGAACGGCCAGGGTGGCACCGTCAGCTACGGCTACGAGTTGCTCACCGGCCTTCCCTACGCCGTGCCCAGCACCAACGAGTGCTATGGGCAGGGCACGGCGCGCCTACGCGTCACTCAGATGGTAGTGGCGGACGGGTTGGGCAACAGCACCGCGACCGCCTATGAAAGTGGTGGCGCGCGTGCCTGGAGCCAGAGTGACGGGGGCTGCGATATTGACTTCGAGTTCAGCGGGTATGCCTGGGTCGTACAGACCGTCACCCGTACCCTCGGTACCATCAGTACCGTCGAGCAAAAGGTCGAAACCCAGTACCACACCGAGACCGAGGAGGAGTGGGCGACCCTGTTCCCCACCACCTTCCCCGCCGGACACAGCTACGAGGGCTTTGCCGAGGTAAAGGGCAAGGCCAAAGAGCAGCGCATCCTCACCAGCACGAACAGTGAACTCCAGAAGGTCACCACCACCTGGCGTATCCAGGAAAATGAGGGCACCTGGGTCTATCC
>JACCSL010001003.1 GCA_013812995.1 Ardenticatenales bacterium
CGATACGCCCCTGGTGCTCAAACCTTGAGTTTATTCGCCGCACTCATTCCTGTGAGGTATTTTTCTCTCTACAAGGGTCTCCTGCCTACTCACCTCAGGGGGCAATTTTTGTCAAAAGTCCAATAACCAAGAGAGCGGGGGAAATTCCCTCGCTCTTTTCTTTGGTTGGTTGTCAGGGCGCTGGCCCGCCGATATAATGGGCATACAATGCCAGAGACACAGACGCGGGGCAGGGGTCGACCCCTGCCCTTTTTGCTACGAAGGAACGAAATGGACAACCTGGACGACATTTTGCAGGGAATCGACAGTCGGTTGGCGGAGAAGCACCGGGTGCGGGAGGGAGCGCTGAGCGAGTCGCGCCGGGTGGTGCAACATGCCTCCAAGGTAATCCGCGCGGTGCATCGCCACGAGTGGGACGAGGCGCAGGCACTGCTCGACGAGGCCAACACGCTAGTCCGACAGATGCGGGAGAAAACCGAGCACGCCGCCGACCTGTACTGGTCGGGGTATGTCCAGGACGCGCACAAGGAGTTCGCCGAGGCCCACCTAACGCTGGCGCTGGTGCGGGAGACACGGCTGCCCAGCCCCGAGGAGATCGGCGTGGAGGACGCGGCCTACCTCAATGGGCTGGCGGAGGCGGCCAGCGAGTTGCGCCGCTATATCCTGGACCTTGTCCGCCACAGCGAGTTGGCGGAGGCGGACCGGCTGCTGGAGGCGATGGAAGAGGTCTATAGCCGCCTCATCGCGATTGACTATCCGCACGCCATCACCGATAACCTGCGCCGCACGACCGACTCGCTGCGGGGTGTGCTGGAGCGAACGCGCGGCGATGTGACCGTTGCCATGAGACAACAAACTCTCCAGGAGGCACTACGCAGCCTGGAAAGCCGACTCCAAGAAGGGGGACGCTCTTAAAATGGATCGCGCAATTCCTGTTGCCGGAAGCGAAGAAATTGACCTGTACATGCGGACCTACTACTCGCTGCTCCGTAGCAGTGGACCTATCCGCGTCAAGGCGATGGAGGAAACCCACGGTGCGATGAACTCCAGCCTGCACTCCAGGGCCACGGAGATTTACCCGGACATCGGAGCTTTCACCTACGCCTATCTGCGACTGCCGCCGATTATCGTGCAGACGCACGAGATTATTCTGGGCCAATCGGAGGAAGTGTTCGAGCGGCGCGGCCATACCCGCGTGGATCGCTGGGAACTCACCGAGGCCCCGGCACGGCGACGCAAGATGTTCTACAAGGAGGGGGTTCTGGCTGCCTTCATCGCCAGTGTCTCGGATATTGATGATTTGATTCCCATCGTGGTCACCTTCCAGATCGAGTGGAACAAGATGCACCACCTTCTGAAGGATCCTTCTATCCTTGAACTGCTGAAATCTGCCATAACGGAGCAGCAGCCCCTGACCGATGAATCCCAACGGATCATCCGCGAGATACTCTCGCTGGGCGAGGGGCAATGGGAGCAACTCCATCGCCTCTTTGGAAGCGAGCTGACCGGGATCTTGCTGAGGATGGCGCAACAAGAAATGGACCTGCTGATCACCCTGCTGGCGTCCTCGCTGACAGACTACAAGCGCGCCACGCAGGGCTGGTGGGACACGATTGCGACCCACGCGGATGGCGTCTTCCTACGCTATCGCCCCGTCTATTTTGTCTCCAGCAATATGCACAGCATCGTCAACCTGCTCTCTGGCTACGCGCGGGAACAGGAAAGCAAGCTCGCCGCCTTCCTCAAGGAGCACAACCCCGAAACGCTCTGGGACGACTACGCGCGGCTCATGGCCGAGGAGCAGCACCCACAGCGGTACAACCTTCTCTACTACGCGCTGAAATACTACCGCCAGATCGAGCCCGACATCACCCCGCAGCGAACCTGGGAATCCCAGGGTGGCATCCAGCAGATCGAGAATCCCCTCTACCTGGACGTGGCCGCACAGGTCATCGAACTCAATCGCCTGGTGCCCGACCGCTTCGACAGCCGCCTGCAAATCGACGGACTGGAGCGCCTGCAACGCTCGAACGCGCTGATTTTTAACGTGGATTATCCGCTGGGCATGGCCGCCTACCAGTTGCTCTCCCAGGTGACAAGCAGCGTTGGGGCGATTCGCGGCGTCTATATCATTGGCAAGGCGGCAACGCTCAATGGGCGTGTGGGCGATGTGATGATTCCCAACGTGATCTACGACGAGCACTCGCAGAACACCTTCCTCTTCCGCAACGTGTTCACCGCCAGCCAACTATCCCCCTACCTGCTCTCCAACACCGTCTTCGATAACCAGAAGGCTGTCACAGTGCGCGGCACCCTGCTGCAAAATCGGGAGTTCATGGGGCTTTTCTACAAAGAAGGGTACACGGACATCGAGATGGAGGGCGGCCCGTACCTGAGCGCGGTCTACGAGAACATCTACCCGAAGCGCTACCCGGTGAACGAGATCGTCAATCTGTTCATCAACGCGCGCTACGACATCGGCATCCTGCACTACGCGTCGGACACCCCGTACAGCAAGCGGCAGGCGCTCCTCTCCGAGAGCCTCTCCTATCGCGGCGTGGACGCGACCTATGCCTGCTCCATCGCCGTGCTGCGGCGCATCTTCGAGATGGAGCTGGCGCACATGGGTCGCGTGGGGAGCGAGTAGAAAATAAAACGTAAAACGTAATTCACGGCAACGTCGTTTTTATGTTTCTGCTTCTGACGGAATTTGTGGTATGGAAGATTGGGAAGCGTGCCATGCGAGCCCTCTCCCCCACGTCGCTTCGCTCAGTGTCCCCTCTCCCGATATCGGGAGAGGGGCGGCCGCAGGCCGGGGAGAGGGCCACCACGCAGAGCCACCCCTCAACCACAAATTCCATCAGAACCAGTTATGTTCTACGTTTTAAAACTCAGATTGGACTCTCAGTGAGCAAGAAACGCTACCGCCGCGCCAGCGAGATTGGCGAGTTCGTCTACTGCCATCGCGCGTGGTGGCTCCATGTCCGGGGCCATGAGCCGGGCAATGTGCGCGCGCGGGAGGAGGGTACGCAGGCTCATGC
>JACCSL010000697.1 GCA_013812995.1 Ardenticatenales bacterium
TTGACGACTATTGGAACTGCACCGACCATTCGGTTCAGATTTTACGCCACGGCCTACCCGTGGCAACCGCCTATCTGAAGTTGGTAAGGTATGGGGTGGGAGGTTTCACGCTGCCTCACCCGCTCGCCCCAGAATATCAGTTCTGCTTTGCAAAGTCAAGGTGTATTTTCAGTGACATCAGTGCCTGAAATGCCTCACACCCGTCAGCACCATCGCGGCCTCGTGTGCGTCCGCTGCCTCAATCACCGCGTCGTCGCGGATGGAGCCGCCGGGCTGGATGATGGCCGACACGCCCGCCGCCACCGCGCGCTCGACACCATCCGGGAAGGGGAAGAACGCATCCGAGGCCAGGACGGCACCGCGCGCCTTCTCCCCGGCCTTCTGCACGGCCAGGCCCACGGAATCCACGCGGTTGGGCTGCCCGCTGCCGATGCCAACGGTCGTGAAGCCACCCTCCACGGCGCGCGCCAGGACGATGGCGTTGGACTTCACCGCGATGGCGGCGCGCCAGGCAAAGGCCAGCGTGCCCTGCTCGTCCTGGCTAGGCGCGCGGCGCGAGACGACCTCCATCTTGATCTCTTCCTCCGGCTCGTCCTGCTCCTGCGCGATGAAGCCACCGGGAATCGAGCGCACCTCCACGGGGCTGCCTGTGTAGAGGGGCACGCGGAGCAGGCGACGATTTTTCTTTTCCTCCAGTAATGTCAGTGCCTCCTGCTCGAAGGCGGGAGCCAGGATAATCTCCGTGAAGATGGTGTCGATGGCCTGCGCTGTAGCGAGGTCCACCGGGCGATTCACCGCCACCACGCCGCCAAAGGCGCTGACCGGGTCGCTGGCGAGCGCGTCCTGCCACGCCTGTACCAGAGAATTGTTTGTGGCAATGCCACAGGGCGAGGCATGCTTGACAATCACGATGGCGGGGGTGTGGAACATCTGGACCGCGCCCCACGCCCCCTCCGCGTCGAGCCAGTTGGTGTAGCTCATCTCCTTGCCATGCAGCTGCTCCGCATTTCCCAGCCCGCCCACGTCAGGGACTTGGTAGAGGGCGGCGCGCTGGTGCGGGTTTTCCCCGTAGCGCATCTCCTCGGCCTTCGTCGCGCCCAGCGTGAGCCGGTTGGGGAAGAGCGCGGATTCCCCCTCGCCCAGCATCTCGGAAAGATAGCCCGAGATGGCGGCATCGTAGCGGGCGGTGCTCTGGAACGCCTTGACGGCCAGCGCCGCGCGCGTCGTGTCGTTTACCTCGCCGCCCTCGCGGAGCTGGCGCAGCACAGCCTCGTAGTCTGCCGGGTCGGAGAGCACGGTGACGTCGATGTAATTCTTGGCCCCAGCGCGCAGCAGCGCCACGCCGCCGATGTCGATCTGCTCGATGGCATCAGACAATGTGATGTCGGGCTGGGCGATGCTCTCCTCGAAGGGGTAGAGGTTGACCGCGATCAGGTCGATCTTGGCGATGCCCTGCTTGGCGAGGTCCGCCTCGTCCGCCGCAACATGGCGGCGGGCAAGTAGCCCCGCGTGAACCATCGGGTGCAGCGTCTTGACGCGCCCGCCCAGCATCTCCGGGGTGCTCGTCACCAGCTCGATAGGCGTGACTGGAATGCCTGCCTCCTTCAGCGCGCGCGCCGTACCACCCGTCGAGATGAGCTCGATGCCCAACTCGGCCAGGCCGCGCGCCAGCTCAATCAACCCTGTTTTGTCACTGACACTAAGCAGCGCTCGTTGTATCATTGCTCTTTTCCTTCGATATGTCGTCGCTCCAGCTCCGCCTCCAGCGCGGCGAAGGGAATCTCGTGGTGGGCCAGCAGGACAAGTAGGTGGTAAATCAGGTCGCTCGCCTCATAGACGAGCTCCTCGCGGCTGTGGTTCTTGCTGGCGATAATCGTCTCGGCGGCCTCCTCCCCGATTTTTTTCAGGATTTTATCCTGTCCCTTCTCGAAGAGGTAGGTGGTATAGCTGCCCTCGGGGCGCTCGGCCCTGCGTTGCGCGATGAGGGTTTCCAGGTGGGATAGAATAGAGTCCTGCATTAGCGATGCTCCTGGGACGGTGGCCCCCGGTTAGATTGGAGAAAAAGATACCATTCACCCAGCAGACCAGAGGTGAGCCCGCCCAGCGAGAACCAATAACCGAAGAGAAAAGGGTTGTCGCTGATCCCATCAGAGAATAGGAAGAAAGAGGCTATTCCTGAGAGCCATCCCACCGTGACCACAAAGAGCATCACCCGTGGTGCAGGCCACCCATCCCCCGCGCCAGCGATAAAGTTGAGCACAATACAAAGAATCACGACAAAACCAAATAAAAGGACTGTAATCGTATAACTCTCATTTCGCGTAAAATTTACGGCCAAAAACCGAATTACTTCCGCCTACATATAGTGCCTCCATCACGGATACCACTACATATAGGATTCGAGAAAGGCAAGGAGTGATTCTGTA